>JAZHDE010000019.1:0-8420 GCA_036584515.1 Candidatus Cloacimonadota bacterium
AAGATGTCGCTTCCACTATGCGAAGCAGCGCAGCACTTGTCACTCGTCACTTCCCTAAAGCGACAAGATGTCGCTTCCACTATGCGAAGCAGCGCAGCACTCGTCACTCGCCGGCTCCATCGATATTCATGTCCCGATCTCAAGAAAAAAAACTTGCCTAATTACGTGCTTACAGGATTTTTGCATCTATCTCTATCAAACTATCAGTGCTTGAATAGCAATAAAGAATACAAGGGAGCAGCAAATGCGCTTGAAGACTTTTCCTGGAGGGGTTCACCCTCATGATTCAAAGCATTATTCAAATTCAGTCCCGATCACCTCAGCGCCCTTGCCCACCAGAGTTCTAATCCCCGTCTCACAACACATAGGCTCCCCTTCCACGCCTATTGTTAAGGTCGGAGATGAGGTCTTGACAGGGCAAAAGATCGCCGATGCTTCGGGTTTTGTCTCCATCGTCCAGCATGCCACAATCAGCGGCAAGATCACCAAGATCGAGAGATTTCCCCATCCCACCGGCAATGATCAGCTTGCCATCGAGATCACCGGAGACGGATCTGACCGCTGGGTTGAACTGGTGGATGAACCCGGTTTTATGGAGCTAGGTGCCGATGAACTGAAGAAACGTATTGCCGAAGCTGGTATCTGTGGTATGGGCGGAGCTGGCTTCCCCACCTCCGTGAAACTCTCACCTCCTCCGGAGAAGAAAATCGATACCGTGATCCTGAACGGAGTGGAGTGCGAACCTTTCCTCACCTCGGATCATCGCCTGATGCTGGAACAGAGCTCGGAGATCTTGCAGGGCCTGAAGGTGCTGATCAAGGTCACCGGTGCCCAAAAAGGCGTGATCGGCATTGAAGCCAATAAGCCCGATGCCATCAAGGCCTTTCAGCAGCTCCTGGCCAAAGAGCCCTCTATCAGTGTTGTTCCCCTCAAGCTTCAGTATCCTCAGGGTGCTGAAAAACAGCTTATTTATGCTGCAACCCGCAGAAAAGTTCCAAACAAGGGTGGCTTGCCGATGGCCGTCGGAGTGGTGGTGCAAAACGTTGCCACAGCCTATGCGGTCTATGAAGCCTGCCGTTACAAGAAGCCTCTGGTGGAGCGTGTGATCACCATCAGCGGTCCCATAGTGAAGAAACCAGCCAATTACCGTGCCCGGATCGGCACTATCTTCTCCGATCTGGTTGCCCTTTCCGGCGGTGCCACAGAAATGATATCCAAGATCATCTCCGGCGGACCCATGATGGGCTTTGCCATTCCCACCCTCGATGCTCCCATGAGCAAAGGCTCTTCCGGTCTCTTGCTCTTTGGCGAAAAGCAAGCTCACGACCTGGCAGAGCACGACTGTTTGCGCTGTGCCCGCTGCGTGGACGTCTGTCCCTTGAATCTGATGCCCAGCATGATTGCCAATGCTGTGAAATATAAAGATCTGGATATGGCGGTTAAGGCCGGCTTGAACGACTGTATGAAATGCGGCAGCTGTGCCTATGTTTGCCCTGCTCATATCCGGCTGGTGCAATGGATAGACACCGGTAAAATGCGCTGGGCAGATATGCAACGCAGCAAGGAAAAAGCGAGGAAAGCATAATGAGAGAAAGATTAGTAGTTACTCCTGCTCCCCATCTGCATGACCGCACCAATATCCCAATGGTGATGTGGAATGTGGTGATCGCCCTTGTCCCTGCTCTGATTGCCGCAGTCTGGTTTTGGGGCATCAAGAGTCTGCTCCTCACCCTTCTGGGAGCTGTTGCTGCAGTGGTTACAGAAGCTCTGGTGCAGAAGTTTCGCAAGGTACCCGTCTGTGTAGCGGATGGTTCTGCCTTCCTCACCGGCATGCTGCTCTCTTTTAACATCTCTGTGGGAGCGCCCTACTGGCTTCCCGTGGTGGGTGCAGTCTTTGCCATTATTGTGGGCAAACAGGTCTTTGGCGGCTTGGGTAATAACCCGGTCAATCCCGCTCTCTTGGGACGTGCCTTCCTCTTGGCTTCCTGGCCTACCTTGATGACAGACAAATGGGTAGCGGCCAAGAATGCTGCCATGAGTGGCTTGAACGATCTGAGCCTGATAGCGGCAGATAGCCTGCAGGTGGGCTTCCCCAAGGCTTACAATCTGGTCACCGGTGCCACACCTCTGAAGGTGGCTCAAACCCTTCGGGACAGCACCTGGATCAGTTCCTTAAGCCCGGATCAGGTGGCAAACAAGGCTCTGAGCCTTTCCATCTTTGAGAATCTCTTTGATTTTGGCACCCTGCGCAGCCTCTTTGTGGGCAATATAGGCGGATGTATTGGCGAAGTCTCCGTCTTTGCTCTGCTCTTGGGTGCACTCTGGTTGCTTTACAAAAATATCATCGATTGGCGCATTCCCTCTGCCTATCTGGGAACCGTCTTTGTGATAGCCTTCTTCTTTGGCGGCATACCCGGCTCGTCATTGAGCCTGGGCTTGCCCTTCTTCCATCTCTTCTCCGGCGGTTTGATGCTGGGAGCCTTCTTTATGGCAACAGACTACACAACGACACCGCTCACCAAGAAGGGAAGGATTATCTTCGGTGTGGGCTGCGGCCTTTTAACCATGGTCATCCGCCTGGTGGGAGGATATCCCGAAGGCGTGTCCTACAGTATTCTCTTCATGAATGTGATGAGCCCGCTGATCGACCGTATGACCATGCCCAAAGCCTTTGGTGAGGTGAAGAAATGAAAGATTACTTGCGTTTGACCATCACTCTCCTGCTCTTCTGCGTGATTGCCAGCGGAATTCTGGCCTATGTGAATTCACTCACGGCACCCATCATCTCAGAACGCAAACAGGCAGAAGAAGTGAAGACCCGGGAGACTCTCATTCCCGGAGCTCAGTTCACCGAGCACAAAGCCTCTGCCGATAGCACTTTTATCTATTATGTGGCAAGCAAGGACAGCCTCCTGGCAGGTTACACCTTTATAGCCAATGGAGACGGTTATGCCGGCCCGGTTAAGACTATGGTCGGCTTGGATAAAGATATGAAAGTCATCGCCATCCAAGTGGTTGATCAGGGTGAAACTCCCGGCTTGGGAGCAAATTGTGCCAAGGAAGATTTCCCTGCCAGATTCGCCGGCAAAGCCGAAGAGGAAATGCTGGTCGATAAGGATGGGGGACAGATCAAATCTCTCACCGGTGCCACGATCACCACCCGTGCCATTGCCAATTCCATCCGGGATTGCATCAAGATTCTAAAGACAGACCTGCAGCCGGAAGGAGGTGCCTTATGAACTTTTTTAAAGAACTTACCAAAGGCCTGATCAAAGAGAACCCGATCTTTGTGATCGTGCTGGGAATGTGCCCCACCCTGGCAGTTTCCACCTCTGTGGCAAACGCTCTGGGCATGGGCATGGCAGCGACCTTTGTGTTGATCTGCTCCAATATGTTCATCTCACTGATCAAAAACGTCACTCCCGATAAGATTCGCATCCCGGTCTACGTGGTTGTGATCGCTTCCTTTGTGACTATCGTTGATATGGCGATGGCAGCCTATGTGCCTGCTCTGCACAAGAGCCTGGGCATCTTTATCCCGCTCATCGTGGTAAATTGCATCATTCTGGGCAGAGCTGAGGCTTTTGCCAATAAGAATAACATGATCAATTCCATCGCCGATGGCATTGGGATGGGCCTGGGCTTCACGCTCTCGCTCACTGTGATTGCCACAATCAGGGAAATCCTGGGTAATGGCACCTGGCTGAATATCCGGGTCCTGCCCACTACCTATTCACCCATGCTGGTAGCCATTCTGGCACCCGGAGCCTTTATCACTCTGGGCTTCCTGATGGCGCTGATGAATATGCTGAAGGAGAAGAAATAAAGATGGGATACCTCGGCGAATTATTTGTAATGGCGATGACCGCCATCTTTATCCAGAACTTCGTGCTCTCCCGTTTCCTGGGACTTTGCCCCTACCTGGGCGTCTCCAAGAAGCTGGATTCTGCCATGGGCATGGGCTTGGCGGTGATCTTTGTGATGACCCTGGCCTCTGCCTTCACCTTCCTGATCAATAAGTACCTCCTGATAGCCTTCCATCTGGAATACCTGCAGACCATTGCTTTCATTCTCACGATCGCTGCCCTGGTGCAATTTGTGGAAATGGTGATTCAGAAGAATGCTCCCGCTCTTTACAAATCCCTGGGAGTTTATCTTCCTCTTATCACCACCAATTGCGCTGTGCTGGGTGTGGCAATCCTGAATACCAAGAGCTTCCGCACCGATGGTGTGACAGCCTATAACTTCCTGGATGCAGTCCTGAACGGCTTCTTCAGTGGAGTTGGCTTCACCTTTGTGCTGCTTGCCATGGCCGGAATGCGGATGCGTCTGGAACTGGCACCCGTGCCCAAGAGCATGAAAGGTATGCCTATCAGCCTGATTCTGGCAGGAATAATGGCCCTGGCCTTCTATGGCTTTATGGGCTTTAAGATTTAGGGGAGAGGATGATGTATTTAATAGTATTAGAAACCAGCCTGGCCTCAACTCTCACGCTTCCCATCCTGATTGTGGGAGGACTGGGAGCCATCTTTGGCTTGGTTCTCGCCTTTGCCTCCAAGGTCTTTCACGTAGAAGTTGATCCCCGCGTCACCGAGATCACCAATGCTCTTCCGGGTGCCAATTGTGGTGCCTGCGGAATGCCCGGTTGTGCCGGTTATGCCGATGCTATCGTCCATAACGGCGAGCTGATCAATAAATGTGCCCCGGGTGGCAGTGACGCCGTCTTTGCCATTGCCAAGATCATGGGCGTGGAAGCCAGCACCAGTGTGCGCAAAGTGGCTGTGATTCATTGCAGCTCCGGTGGCTACGAAAACACCAAGTGGCGCTATTCCTACGAGGGAGTGAGCTCCTGCAAAGCTGCGGTCAATATCGCTGGTGGACCCAATAAGTGCAACTTCGGTTGCATGGCGCAGAATGACTGCATGAATGCCTGTATGTTCGATGCCATCAGTCTGGATGAGAATGGAATACGCCAGATCAACTACGATAAATGCACCGGTTGTGGTGCCTGCGCCGTGGCTTGCCCGCGTCAGCTCATTATGCTGATCCCAATCGATCACTCTGTCTATATCAAGTGCTCTTCAAAAGACAAAGGCAATATCGCCAAGAGTGTCTGCGGCAATAACCAGCCTTGTATCGGCTGTGGAATCTGCAGCAGAAACTGCCCCGTCAATGCCATCACCATCACGGACAATCTGGCACGCATAGACTACGATGTCTGCATCAATTGCGGCATCTGCGCCACCAAGTGCCCCACTCATGCCATTCAGGATCTCCTGGCAGGAAAACGTAAGAAAGCCGAGATCAATCCCGATAAATGCGTGGGATGCCACATCTGTGCCAAAAACTGCCCGGTCGATGCCATCGCTGGAGAGCTCAAGGAAAAACACGTGGTGGACAAAGACAAGTGCGTTGGTTGCGAAATCTGCTTCCAGAAATGCCCCAAGAAAGCCATTGAAATGAAATAGCGGAATAGACATATTCCACATAGGTTAGTAGGCAGCCCCTTTAGTCGGGGGCTGCCTGTGTTTTATCAGAATATAACAACAAAGGAAGAATCTAATGCGAAGTCTTTTCTGCTCGTTGCTCTTTGCTGCCCTGCTTCTTGTCGTCTTTCCCCTCTGGGGAGCTTATTTTACTTTCGTGCCCACCACCCTCACCCAACCGGATGGAACCAGGCTGGAATGCTTTGCCTCCGGTGATGAGTATCACAACTGGCTGCACGATAAAGACGGCTACACCATCATCCAATCCCAATCGACAGGCTACTACAGCTATGCCCAGCGGAGTGGAGAGGATATCGTCCCTAGCGATCTGATTGCCGGGCGGGACAACCCTGCCATGCGCGGACTAGTGCCCAATATCAATATCAGCCTCGAGGCCTATCGGGAACTGCGTAACACCAGGTTCCAGATGCCGGATACGCGTGATGCTCCCACCACGGGAACCATCAACAACCTCGTGGTCTTTATCCGCTTCAGCGGTGAAGCAGAATTTGGCCAGACTATAGCTACTTACGACGGCTGGTTCAACACCAGCACCAGTTCTCAGAAGAATTACTTTCTGGAAGCCTCATACAATCAACTGACGGTCAACACCACTTTCTATCCCGCAGCTTCAGGTGGCTATGTAGTTTCCTGGCAGGACAGCCATGCCAGAGGCTATTTCCAACCCTACAATGCTTCGACAAATCCAATAGGTTATCAGACTGATGATGAAAGTAGAAACCGAGAATTCACCCTTCTGGCTGCAGCCATAGCCGGAGTTGGAACAGCGGTTCCTGCCGACCTGGTGATAGATTCCGATAATGATGGCCAGGTGGATAACGTAGTCTTTGTGATTAGTGGCAATTCAGATGGCTGGAGTGACCTCCTTTGGCCGCATCGTTGGGCTATCTACGATCGCACAGTAACCTTGAGAGGAAAGAGAGTCTATGACTTTAACCTGCAGCTTAGAGATTTTTTGAACACCTACAACGTTGGCGTGATCTGCCACGAATTCTTCCACACCCTCGGTGCTCCCGATCTGTATCACTACAACGAAAATGTCTTCTCCCCGGTGGGAAGCTGGGACTTGATGGAAAACAACACCAATCCTCCCCAGCACATGGGGGCTTATATGAAATGGAAATATGGAGATTGGATCCCCTCCATCCCAGTTATAACCAATAACGGCGACTACACCTTGAATCCGCTGACTTCTTCCACCAACAATTGCTACAGGATCAACTCGCCCAGTTCCAGCACGGAGTACTTCGTGGTGGAATACCGCAGGAAGACGGGCACCTATGAGAACTCTCTGCCGGGCTCAGGAATGCTGATTTACAGGATCAATACCACAGTGGGCGATGGCAATGCTGATGGCCCTCCGGATGAGGTCTATCTCTACCGCCCGGGAGGCACTACCTCAGCCAATGGAACCGTCAGTTCAGCCAACTACAGCTCTAGCGTTGGCCGCACTGCCATCAATGCTACCACAAATCCCACTCCCTTCCTCACCAGCGGAGCTGCTGGAGGTTTGAATCTTTCTGGTATCAGTGCTGTAGAAACCACCATCAGCTTCACCAACAACGGTGGCCTGGAGGTAGGAGATCCTAATATCACATGGAACCCCACTTCTTTCTCCCAGGAACTGCTTCCTGAGGCCACCGCCAGCCAAACCCTGCAGATCGGCAATAGCGGAGATCGTGCTCTGAACTACACCTGCTCCCTGCCCACTAGCTCTTCAGTTGTATTGAACGAAAGCTTTGAAAACGCAGGCAGCATCCCCACCGGCTGGACAGAACAATTCGTTAGCGGAAACACCTCATGGGATTTTGATACTGGTGGATATAGCAATAGCAACCCCAGCAGTGCTTACGATGGTAACTATAACGCCCGGTTATTCTATAACAGTAGCAGTACTGCTAAAATTACCAAACTGATCAGTCCCGCAATGAATTTGTCCTCCGCCAACTCGGCAAGCCTCAGTTTCTGGCACACCCAAGCCTACTGGGCAGGAGACCAGGATAAACTGAAAGTCTATTACAAAACCAGTGCTGAAGGTGCCTGGAATCTCTTGGCAGAATACACAGTAAATATCACAAACTGGACACAGAGAACCATAGCCCTGCCCAATCTCAGTGGCTCCTATTACATCGCTTTTGAAGGCATAACAGACTACGGCTACGGAGTTTGCCTGGATAAAGTTGTTGTGACGGCTCAAATGGGCGCAACCACCCCCTGGATCACTCTGAATGGCGGTGATTCTGCCAGTGGGAGTATATCCGTAGGCGGAATAGACCGCACCATCAATGTTGGCTTCAATGCCGCCGGACTCACCTCCGGAACCTATAACTCCACCATCACTATCACAAGCAACAGCACAACCAATTCCACCGTGAGCATTCCGGTAACACTGACTATAAGTGTTCCCTCCTTGCCCATCCCCTTCGCTGAAGGCTTTGAATCTGGACTGAACAACTGGCAAGTCCTGAAGACCGGACAGACTAACTACTGGATGATTGGCTCTGCCCCGGCTCACACCGGAACAAGCGCCGCCTACATCACCAATAATGGTTCGAGCAATGCCTACACCACCACTGCCAGCTCCGTTTCACATCTCTTCAGAGACCTCAGCTTCCCCTCCGGGACAGACTCCTTCAAGCTGCGCTTTGTCTGGAAAGGCCAGGGTCAGGGAGCAGGACCTTACAACGACTATCTGCGTGTCTTCCTGATCAATCCCGGAGATGCCCTCAGTGCCGGCACGGAGCTCAGCACAGGTCAGCTTGGCAGCACTTACAATCTGAATTCTAACTGGACGGAAGTCACTCTGGATCTTCCGGAAGCTCTGAACGGCCTCACCAAGAGATTGGTCTTCAGTTGGCGCAACGACAGCAGCTCCGGAACCCAGCCTCCTGCCGCAGTGGATATTATCCGCGT
>JAZHDE010000020.1:0-8364 GCA_036584515.1 Candidatus Cloacimonadota bacterium
TGCTTGATCTCTTTGTGGGTGGCAATTTTGAGCGTGCATCCGTCTTTGCTCTGGGTATCATGCCCTACATCACGGCGTCCATCGTTATTCAGCTTCTGGGAAGCATTATTCCCTACTTTGAGAAGCTGCGTAAAGAAGGCGCCGACGGACAGAAAAAGCTGAATCAGATCACTCGTTACGGGACCGTCGGTTTGGCGGCCTTCAACGCCGTTACCATTACCCTCTGGCTCACCAACCTCTCCGGTGTGGTTCCCAATGCAGGTTTTCTCTTCCATTTCACGGGAGTGATTACCCTGATCACAGGTACCATGATCGTTATGTGGCTGGGTGAACAGATCACGGAATACGGCATTGGAAATGGAATCTCTCTGATCATCTTTGCAGGTATCATTGCCCGATACCCGGAAGGATTCATCAGAATGTTCCAAACTGCCGGAACAGATATGAAAGCCTGGATCCTGCGTCTGATAGCTTTGCTTATCATGGTGGGCGTTACTGCTGCCGTGATATTTGTGACCGAAGCCGTTCGTAAGATACCGGTGCAGTATGCCAAGCGCATTGTCGGAAGAAAGGTTTATGGCGGACAGAGCACTTTCATACCCTTGAGAGTGAATACTGCCGGCGTGATCCCCATCATCTTTGCCCAGTCCGTTATCATGTTCCCTGCCACCATTGCCATGTTCTTTGGCAAGAATGGCGGCTTCATGGTGACCCTTCAGAGATGGCTTTCCCCGGGAGCACTGCTCTATACCTTGCTCTACGTTGGATTGATCATATTCTTTGCCTATTTCTACACTGCCATGGTGCTTAACCCCACCGAGATGGCTGAGAACATGGTGAAATACGGCGGACATATTCCCGGCAAGAAACCCGGTAAGAAGACTGCTGACTATATCAATTCTGTATTGGTAAGAATCACTCTTCCCGGTGCTATATTCTATGCTTTGGTAGCTCTGATGCCCGAGATGATGACCAAGTGGCTGGATCTTCCTTTCTACTTTGGTGGAACCGGTCTGATCATTGTGGTTGGTGTCGCTCTCGATACTTTGCAACAGATCGAATCTCACCTCGTGATGCGTCACTATGATGGCTTCATGAAGAAAGGCAAGCTTCGCGGACGTTCAAACTAATGATTTACCTAAAAAACGACTCAGATATTAAGAGAATGCGTGTTAGCTCCGGCTTGATCGCCGAGCTCTTTGAGAAGCTGGAAGCTCTGATCGTCCCGGGAGTTGATACTCTGGAACTCGATCGGTTTGCGGAAGACTTCATCACGAGTCGTGGAGCCAAACCAGCTTTCAAGGGATACAGAAACGACGGTCTTCCGCCTTTTCCAGGTACTCTGTGCACCTCGGTCAATTCCGGAATCGTGCATGGCATCCCTTCCAAGAAAGTTGTATTGGCAGAAGGCGATATCATTGGTATAGATGTCGGAGTCCTGAAAGATGGTTTCTACGGTGACGCAGCCCGCACCTATGCTGTCGGCAAGATCGATGCTGCAGCAGAGCGGTTGATGCAGGTAACCCAGGAAGCGCTCAGGCGTGGAATTGCGGCTGCCAGAGTTGATAACCGGATAGGTGACATCTCGGCAGCGATTGGAAGCTATGTGGCAGAGATGGGATACTTTGTAGCAGATAACCTCACCGGTCATGGGATCGGCAGAGCTCTGCACGAAGACCCCCAGATACCCAATAGCGGAAAGGCCGGGCGTGGCCCCAGAATCCAAGCCGGAATGACTTTGGCAATTGAACCGATGGTAAACATTGGTACAAACCGAGTCAAGGAAATGGGCTGGGAATTCTTCACGCATGATGGCAGCTTGTCTGCTCACTTTGAACATAGTATCCTGGTAACCGCCGGGGAACCTGAAATTCTTTCTACGATAAGAGGTTAGTTATGTCAAAATCCGGTGTCATCGAAGTCGAAGGCGTTGTAACAGAAGCGCTGCCCAATACTACTTTTCGTGTTGAACTGGAGAATGGCCATGAGATATTGGCACATTCCTCCGGTAAAATGCGTATGAACTATATTCGTATCCTCCCAGGGGATAAGGTCAAAGTGGAGCTTTCTCCCTACGACCTTTCCCGCGGCAGGATCACATATCGTTATAAATAATGAATGCATACACCCTAAACGGTTTGTCAATGCAGGGAGATAACAATGAAAGTACGAGCATCCGTTAAAGTAATCTGCAAGGATTGCAGAATTATCAAGCGCCACGGCGTTATCCGTGTTATCTGCAGCACCAACCCTAAACATAAACAGAGACAGGGATAAGGAGGACCAACTTGGCACACATTGCAGGTATAGAAATTCCTAAGTCAAAGCGGCTGTTCATTGGTCTTACCTATATCTATGGTATTGGCCCCACTCTTGCCAAACAGATTTGCAAGAAAGCTAATATCGATGAGATGAAGAAGGTTGAAGATCTGACAGTTGAAGAAGAAAAATTGATCCGCGACATCGTGCAAAACGAATACGTCGTGGAAGGATCGCTGCGCACCCAGACAGCTATGAACATCAAACGCTTGATGGAAATTGGCTGCTATCGTGGGCTTCGCCACAAACGTGGACTTCCCGTTCGTGGACAAAGAACCCACACCAATGCCCGCACCCGTAAGGGACCCAAAGCCGGCGCGATCAAAAAGAAGAAATAGGAGCTATAATGGCAAAGAAAACCAGAATAAAGAAAAAACGTGTTCGTCTGGCATTTGACGAAGGTATCATCTTCGTTCATTCCAGCTTCAACAACACGATTATCAGCCTTACCGACCGTGCAGGCAACGTTTTGGCCTGGTCCAGCGGTGGAAAGGTTGGTAACAAAGGCTCCCGTAAAAGCACCCCCTATGCCGCTCAGATCGCCGCAGCTGAAGTTGCCAAAGCCGGTCTGGAAATGGGCATCAATCGCGTCAGCGTTATCGTCAAAGGACCCGGCGGCGGCCGCGAATCTTCCATTCGCTCCATCAATGCCACCGGCTTAAGAGTAACCATGATCAAGGACGAAACCCCGATTCCGCACAACGGTTGCCGTCCGCCCAAAACCAGAAGGATCTAAGGGAGGATACGATGGCTAGATATACAGGACCCAGAGCAAAACTCTGTCGTAAGTTTGGTGAAAACATCTTCGGACCCGCCAAATTTGACCGTATCCTCAACAAGCGGAAGTTCCCTCCGGGACAACATGGTAAAACCATGCGCCGCAAGCTTAGTGATTATGGCGTTCACCTTAAGGAAAAGCAAAAACTGCGCCTGACCTACTGTTTGCTCGAAAAGCAATTCCGCTCTTACTTTGTCAAGGCTGCCAAAATGACCGGTGTGACCGGTGACATCCTGTTGCAAATTCTGGAACGCAGATTGGACAACGTGGTTTATCGTATGGGCTTTGCGGTCACCCGCATGCAGTCCCGTCAATTCGTAAATCACGGCCACATCATGGTCAATGGCAAGAAAGTGGATATCCCATCTTTCCTCGTCAAACCCGGTGATGTCGTCGAAGTGCGCGAAAAGAGCAGAAGCATTAAAGCTGTTATGGAAGCTGTGGAACGGACAGAAAGCACCAGTCCCTTCTCTTGGCTTTCAGTTGATAAAGAACACATGAGAGGCGAATTCCTAACGGTTCCGGCTGCATCAGAAATACCGGTGACTGTTGATACCCGTCTTATCGTTGAGTATTACTCCAAATAGTCCCCTGGATGATAGCGAGGAGTTCACTATGATGTATCTCGAACCTTTACAGATGCCCGAAGCTCTGGATCACGACAAAGAAACCTATTCCAGAACCTACGGCAAGTTTGAAATCGGTCCTCTGGAACCCGGCTTTGGAACTACGATAGGAAACACTCTGCGCAGAGTGCTCCTGTCTTCCATTCAAGGCGCAGCCGTCCGCTACGTGCGGATCGAAGGCCTGCACCATGAATTTACCCCGATTCCCGGTACCAATTCGGATTATATAGACCTGATCCTGAGGCTCAAACAGCTGGTGATTCAATCCAGCTCGGTTGAAGAGATCACCGTCGTTCTGGAAAAGAAAGGCAAAGGCGTGATCACTGCTTCCATGATTCAGGAGCATCCCTATATCAGCATCATCAATAAAGACCTCTATCTTCTGGAAGTTACAGAAGATATTGATATCAAGATTGAGCTGATTATTGGGATCGGAAGGGGCTACGTGCCGGCCGACAGACAGAATCCCGAAGGACATCCGATCGGATTTATCCCGATTGATTCTGTCTATTCACCGATTCTGAAAGTTAATTTCAGCGTAAGTCATCAACGTGTAAAAGAACGCATGAATTTTGACCGTCTGATTCTGGAAATTCATACCAACGGCGCCATCGAGCCCAAGATAGCTCTCTTCCTTTCCGGAAAGATACTCAAAGATATGTTCGCCCGCTTGAGTCTGTTTGATACAGAGCCCGAATACATCAAGGATATCGAGCTGGATCCCGAGCTGGAAGAAAAGGAACGCATCCTGTCCATGAGCGTTCGCGAGATTGAACTCACAGTTCGTGCTGCCAATTGCCTGGCTGCTGCCAAGATTGAAACAATTGGTGAGCTGGTCTCAAAGAGCGAAGCAGAGATGCTGAAGTTCCGTAATTTCGGTAAGAAATCCCTCGAAGAAATCATGCAGAAGCTTAAAAAATATGATCTGGAACTGGGGATGGATGTTGATACCATCTATCACAAGATCAAAGAAGCCCGCAGCAGGGGCGTGAAACCCATCGACGAAGTGGCAAGCGCCACAACGGTTGAAGAAACCGAGGAAGATGCGGATATTACCCCCAGAAAGCCAGTTCCCTCAGGAAAAAAGAAGGTGAAACATGCGACACAGAGTTGAAGGTAGAAATTTCGGTAGGGAGACCGACCAACTGCGTCTGATGATGCGAAACCTGGTCAAATCCATGATCGAGCACGGCAGAATCACAACTACCTTGCCCAAAGCCAAAGAACTCCGAAGTTACGTTGACCGTGTGATTACATACGGCAAAGCCAACACAGTTCACTCCCGCCGTCTGGCCTACAGCGTGCTGGGAGACAGAGACTTGGTCAAGAAGTTGTTTGATGAAATCGCTCCCGCTTTTGCCACCCGTCCCGGTGGCTACACCAGAGTCCTCAAAGCAGGATTCCGCAGGGGTGATTCTGCTCCCATGGCAATCATAGAGTTTGTCGAGGAAGCAGCCGTCAAGCCGAAGAAAGACAAGATCAAAGCTAAAGACTTGGCCAAATAAGCCCAAGGTCTAAAAAGATATAAAGGCGGGAATGCGATAGCGTTTCCGCCTTTTACTATTCCCGAAAGCTAAAGACCTGGCCAAGTAAGACCGCGGTCTGAAAGATATAAAGGCGGAGATGCGATAGCGTTTCCGCCTTTTACTATTTCATGAACGGCTTATCAATATCAGGGGCTTGCAATACGGTAATCAGACTTTTAGCGAAGTGCGCAGGTGTATTGGCGCTCTCCTGAAGCGCCACAGTTGACTCTATGGGCTGCACTAGTGCAGGCACTCCTTGCAAAGGAAAGATCCCGGCCAATCCTCCCAATCCTTCACGAGTTTAGCCTTAACGGGGTTAAGTAGTATATACTCTATGACATGACCCATTTCAATATCATCCCGAACGACCCTATCGTATGACTCTTTCATCCACAGGCTTCCTGTGGACTGCAGCAGCTGGTTAATCCTAATTGCGGTAAATCTTTTCCATGTATATATAATGTGCTGTAATGAGAAGATTTCACCGTCTTCTTGCTTCATGGGACTGATGAGTACATGCACATGGCTGGGCATGATACAGTAGCATATCAGCTTGTACCTAATGCCATCGTGGTAATGAAACGCACTACTCAATATTGCAGAAACATCATCTCGAGCCAGTATCTGAGGGGATCCTTGACAGTTTGCAATCAGGTCATCAAACCATGCAAAGTACCTTGTATTCTTGGTTCTCAAGTAGTTTTGCTTCTCCGTAATGGAGGACTGCGGAGCTTGCTGGAGGAAATTCTGCTTTCTCCTCTCGAGCTCTTCCAGAACAGGCTGTGGCACACTGAACTTTAGGCGATATGTAATGAAAACTGGTTTCTCTGAATTGAACATATGAGGTAAGCTTCTTGATCCATACTCGAACTTCTTGTTGCTGTTTGAGATGTGATTGTGGTCAGTCATAGATCAAGCCTCTTGTGGCGCTTCAGGAGAGCGCCACTACAAAATATGTCTTCGTGGCTTCAGGAGAGCGCTATTAACCGATATGACTTTATGGCGCTTCAGGAGAGCGCCACTACACGTAAAAAGACTGACAGCAAGGCGCTTCAGGAGAACGCTCAATTGAAGTAGCTGGCAGCGCACTTATCTTGCTATCCCCACGCCCTCAGCACCTCCAGCACTCGCTCAAAGATGTAACCCACGTGGATGCGGTTCGTGAGATCGAGCTTTTCAACGTCGATCTCCAGCACCGGACCGTTATGAAAGCCCAGCTTCACCACATTGGAGCCGTAGCTCTTGTACCAATGGTTGAGGTTATTGATCTCGGTAAATTGCCATCCGCCCTCGATTTCCATTTCCCTGCCGCGCTGTTGAATTCTTTCCCAAGCCAGCGAAGGATTTCCCTGTAACAAGATAATCAGGTCGGAGGAGGGGAGTTGCCGGTTCACTGTCTGAAACTCTGTGATCAGATTGTCCAGCTCATCCTCTGTCAGCAGTCCATCAGCATGAAACTGATTGCAGAATACCAGCAAATCTTCCGGCAAGGAGCGGTCTTTCACATAGCTGCCGTCCCCGCTTTTCCCTAATCGCCGCTGCTGTGCCCGCATCTGCAGGAAATGCAATTGCAGCTCATAGCACCAAGTCTTCTTGTCGCCCAAGAACTTCTCCAATAGAGGATTCTCTTCCGGCTTCTCATAGAGGGTATTGATCTTCAGACTGCGTCCCATTATGGCTGTGAGAGTGGATTTGCCCAAGCCCACATTCCCGGCGATGGTGATAAGCTTGGGGTGATCTGCCAGATATTGCTCCAGCTCACGCTCAGCATCGATTGCTTTCAATGTGGCCTCTGTTTGTGGCAGAGTGACCCACTCGCTGATTCCCGGGCTGGAGACACGTAGTCCCAAAGCCTTTACCTGTTCTGCCACCAGATTGATGGTGCGGCGTTGCCACTCTGCCTTATCCACGGCTTTATCGGCATCGATCACCAGGACGGGGCAGCTCACGTGATGCGTCACAAAATCTTCATAGAGGTTGTTGAGCAGCTCAAGATAATCCGGCGCAATTGCCAGTTCGCTCTCGCGTCCCCGCTCCCGGATGCGTTCCAGCAAAGTAGGTACATCAGCTTTGAAATAGACCAAAAGATCCGGCTCTTTGATCTGTTCTGTCATCAGCCGATAGGTGCGCTGATAGGCGATAAACTCCGGTTCTGTCATGTTTTGCAGGATTCTCTGGGCTTTACCAAAGATGTGATAGTCCTCCGCCAGAGTCCTGTCTTCCAACACAATTCCCCGGCAGGAGTGGATCAGCTTCTGGCGATCCAATCTGCCATTGAAAAATTCTATCTGAGCCATGAAGGCATTGGCAACAGGGTCTTTGTAAAAGGAATCCAGCACGATTGGATTGAATTTCTCCGGGAAGGCATAGACTCCCTCGGTGCCGTTCGGTTTGGGATAAACAGAAGTTAGAACCCTATTGAGTGGGGCAGAGCTGGCTGCCTCAATAAAAGTGGATTTTCCTACTCCGATATTCCCCACTATTCCAATGCGTATGTTCTCCATGGTCTTTCCTCACAATTATTCTTTCCTCCAAAAATCTGTCCAAGCCATAGAAGTCAAGATATTCCTCTCTCAATTTGCCGGGATGCATCCTACGAATCTCCTTGGTCCTTACTGTGTCTCTGACACGACACGCATGAGACACCCATGTTTCTTCATGCGTGTCTTATGGGTATGAGATGCGTTTTTGGTGCGTGTCAGATTAGGGAGCAGTGCCAATAGTGGAAGCGACATCTTGTCGCTTTGTGATAGTTACCAGTGACCAGTGCCCAACCCGATTTATCGGGTTTTCAGATTAGAGGCGGTGGTTTCAACCACCGTATTCTGTGGGGTATACTAACCATCATCTCTCATTTACCGGAACGGGACTGGGGAGGGGGATTTCAATCCTCCTCCTCGATAACTGGGCTGAGTTGGGTCTATGAAGGTCGGATTAAAAGTCCTCCCGAAGTCTGGAAACCCTTACGGGTTATAGTGTTGGGCAACAACTCGATCTGGCACGGTGGTAGAAACCACCGCCTGCCTTCTGGAAACCCGTTAAAACGGGTTTGGAGGGATTGTATGGGCGGGAGCTAATATGTTCCTACGATTGCGCAATCCGAAATCCCAAGACT
>JAZHDE010000021.1:0-8351 GCA_036584515.1 Candidatus Cloacimonadota bacterium
TTACTTTTATAAGATACCAGAGTAGAATCAGTTTCACAGGGCACCATATTGGACAAGAGAAGAAAGGCGTTGTTTTCAGAACAAGGAGGCCAGGGAGATTCCTCAAAAGAAATGTCAAATCTACCTTTGCCGGTGTTCTTATCTTTGCCAAAACCATGATCACCGATGTAACCGATTAACACTTGTAACTCATCGCGTGAAAAGAAATCTGTATCCAGCCATGATTCAAAACTCAGGTCTTGATAATATGAGGTGGGACTGGCAAAAAGCTCCCCACTACCAGCAGTAGTGCCGGATGATCGATCGATCATATTATGGAAATCAATCTGCTCTATCTCCTGTTTGATCTTTGGCTTGCCATCACTCCTTACCAGCTTATTGGCTTCATCTAAAGCCAAGGCAGTCAGTTCTTTTCTGATGTCATACAGATATTCTCCAGAAGCCAGACTCTGGCTGATCCAAGTGGTTTTTTTTAGTTTCTTTTCCAGTGAATAGGCTCTTAGTGCATCGAGGCTCTTGTACTCGTTCATGCTTCGTATCTTGGAGATAATCTCCCGGATAACGCTGTACTTAACGGGAACCGTTGGTTTGGGCAGTGTGCCAGCAGGAAAGGCGGAGGAAAGCACCAGACACGGGCTTTGTTTTAAGGCATTGATAAACTCTGATAACCTATCCTCTCCCCAGCGGTAGATCACAGCCCAACAGAGATGGCCAAAAATGGTATCACTCTGCAAGGGTGTTGACAAAGGGGATATGGGTTTCCAGGTTACTTTGTAGGTAGCCACAAAAACCTCCTAGAGCTCAACGGTTGATAAATCCAGCGGTGCTCCATTGATAGTAAGATCATGGAATTTGATCCTGCCACTACCTCGTGAACCGGATCCGCCCAGAGCATCGTTTTCCAGCAGCTTCAAACCTTTCTTCACAATTTCTAAGTGCTCCTCATCGGCAAGTTCGTCATAACACTTTAGCACTATCCTGAAATCAAATACTACACCCGCAGGAACTCTTTCTATGACCCGCAAAGCACCATTCTGAGCGGTACCGGTTAGCCTGTTGATCGCCACTTCGGTTTTAGCCTCCACAAAGGATGCCAGCATTTTTTCCTTGAGGGCTTCTTTATCGCTTACGAACTGGCCTTGTTCATCGAAAGCTCCGATCACATTGCTATCGGTAAAGATGATGCGGGTGGGTTTGGTGCTGACTTTGTTGTGCTCCAGGTGTCCAAAGATGACCGCAATCTTGTTGGTCTCCCACTTGGCATTACCTCTTTGATCAACCTTTGGAATGGAGCCATCTGAAACCAGATCATAGTAGTGTTCCAAAAGGAATCTCATTTTCCCTTTTAGAGATGACCCGGGGATATAGGGCATATTGGTGAGTGAATTCTTAACCACTGGGTTGTCGATGCCACCTATTTGCATGGTATCTTTGTTGCCACCTATGTGCAAGCCACTTTTCAGCTCTATCTTTCCATTAATAATCGTGGATTCTAGCATAATAATTCTCCTCTTATTTTACTTCTTGGGGTTAAAACCTACAATGGCTTCCATCACTAAACAGGCTTTTTCAAATCTATCCAGATCTTCGCCAATCTCTTCTACTAAGGCGGTAACAAACTTGGAGAATATCTCCGGAGCTTTGCCATTAATCATCTTGTAATTCACTTTCGCCACCAACAGTTTGATGAGTATCTTCTTCTCTTCAACATGGCCCTCGGGTAGGCTGCGAATCCGGATAAACTCGTTGTAAAAATTCCTGAGTCCGGTTGAGGTGAGTCCATTTCTTGCAGATGATACATCAGATGAAAATTCCTGGGCTTTCTTGCCTACCCAATCAAGGATCAGCGATCCGTCTGGTTTGAAGAAGGGTCCATAGTGTTGGGATTGTTGGGGGTTCTGGTATCTGTCGTTCATGATTCCTCCAGTTATTTATTTCGGTGTTTATAAATCGTATGACATAGTGGGATTCTGAGATGTTTCATCATATTTCCCTCTTCCAAGCCAGTGAGCTTCTTCAGGGTGTTCACGGGCTCGGTACTGCTAGAGTTATCTGCTCTGTTTTTATCGATGTTTCTTCTTATATCGTAATGCAGCAGAGACTGATACATGAAGTTACGGTAATTTGTATTATCTTTGTTTATGGTTTCCAGATACATCTCATGATAGGATAGGAGACGATAGAGGAATTGCAGGGTGAGATCCCCTTTTTCATGCCAGGTATCGAGAAATTTGGAGAATTCCATCAGGGCTTGCATATCCTCCCAATTAACCATGGTTTCATAGAGATGGAGTTTGTTCTTGCCATCTTCGTCCTTGGCCTCATCCAGCCTTTCATCCGTGGATATAATAGCAAATTTGACCGGTTCCTTGGGGTGCATCATGGTAATCGCTGCAGAGAAATGCAGACTGGAGTTATCTGCACAAAACGCAGTAAATTTGAGCCGTAGCTCTTGCGCGAGATCAATAACCCTCTCATAAGCGCCGATCAAACAGAAGTCATCACCTCCGGAGTAAACAGTATAAATGGAATCTGCATACTTTTCTGCTACCAATTGGGGTAAGAAGCCACTGAAGAAATAGTCCATAAGAAAGGAAAGAGTAGTATACTCAGTTATGGAACAGTGCACTTCTCCTTTATCATCCTGGGGCCAGCCCCTGTTCATAAGGTAACCGAGATTATCCACATCTCCTTTCATGATTGCATTTGCCTTGATCCCAATGTTCTGCTCTGCAATTTCTTCAAAGCTGCATACGCTGTCATCTTTCAAAGGAACCTTTCGCGCCAGATATCGATGTGGAATCTGCAGCAGATCATGATGTTCCTGTACCGAGAAGTAATAGTGACCTGCATGCAAATGTTCCAGCTCGGCATCTTTTACTGCACCAAAACTCATGCCACCGAAATGAATATAGGTATCCTCCGTCTCTTTTCCCTGCCAGAGCTTAAAAAAGTTCTTTCGGGCAAGATTACGACCCAGGCGGATCTCACTGAGGCAGGATCCACAAATGAGAACGTCTTCACTCTCCGGGCTTTCGTACTTCTGATACAGTTCGTTGGCCTTGGGGTCACTCTTGCGGCGCTTACAGAAATCGCAGAGCTCTCCATGATAGATGCTTTCGCTGTTGATGATCGCCTTTTCACTTTTCCACTTGCCGTTTTCTTGGAGGGCAGTGGAGAAGCGGGATAGCTTTTCCACTTCCAAACTGTCGTGGCACTTGGTCATGCTATCCAGGAAATGCTGTTTGCTAAGATCATGCTCACCCAGTTTGTTGCTCCAGGTAATGTTCATGCTTACCGTTCCCAGGTATTTGGAATACATTTCGCTGTAGATGATGGTTTTCAACGAATTCAGCTTGGTTTCATTTTCCTTAGAATTGTTTGCTAGGATAAACCACTTGCCACCATGTTCCATTATGATACTCTGATGGCTTAGACCCAGATCAGATATCACTCTGTGGGCAGCCATTTCCAGTATCATTTGGATCTGAAACGAGCGGGCTCTCAGCAGTTTGCTGGCTTTGGTAGAATTTTCGGGATTAAGATCATATAGGTAGGATTGAATTCCATTCAGATCTGCAGCCACAATCATGAAGGGAGGTTCAATCGAGGGCTCTGCACTGTGGTGCTTGGCATACAGTGCTGCCGTTATGGATGCACAATTGCGCATGTGATGGTACAATGAGCCCACCGGATGTGCTTCCATGGTGTTAGCCGGAACGCACCAGAAGTACTTCTTTAACAGATTGTCCACAGCGTCGATGAACTGTTGGAAATGCTCGCTCTCGAAGTTCTGGGATGATGCTGCCAGATTGTTGTAATAGTTACACAAAGTCGCATATTCATCCTCAAACCCTTTGAGTAATGACTTGTATTCTTCAGACTGATTTCGGAGCTCACTGCGCTGAATGGGAAAAGCGCTATTGGAGCTGATTTTCTCCAAAGAATATTGATGGGCTCCAATTCCTGCGGATTTTTGGCTTTTCTCCGTAGATAGAGCTCGAAAGACAGAGTAAAGTGGCATTTTCAGGTATCTCTGCTTATCGCCTGATGAGTCCTCAGAATCTTCTCTATCCCAACTGGAAGAGATTCTATCTGCCTGCATGATTGTATCCAGATAGACGTCGTAATTATGTAGCTTCCAGGAATCCTTACAGTGATGCGAGCCCGCAAGTTCCACAACGGATTCCCATTCCTGATCTGGAAGATGGAGGGGATGTCGGGACAAGAAGTCTGCGGTCCACATGGCGTGTTTGTATCCCAATGCCTTGGTAGTGGGGTCTTGACGACATTTAGCCAAGTACCGTGGTACGTCAGCCGCTCCCGATCTTTGCACAACTTTGCCAATATCGTGCATCAGGGCAGCAAGGACGACGTGATGAATAGTGATACTCATATAAACTCCCGTTTCAGTTGTTTTTTAGCTAAGTCTGTAAGGTCTTTATATAGGACTATGATGTCTTTAACGATAGCCAGTTTTTTTTTGATCTTATACATGATCACCTCCTATAAGGCCGTTTATTTGACTTTCTGTTACTATCTATCCTGGATGTGGATCTGTCTCTGACAAAATTCTTAAGCCTATTTCTCCATTTCCAAAAGAACACTGCTTTCCGGCGTGCAGATAACGGGCTAGTTTCAAGATCCCAACCATCTCCGGGGAAACATCTTTGACTACTACATATCCCACCAAGCCTCCTATACTCATTCTGGCATCCTGACGATGGGATACTCTGATTTTCTCACTCCAGTAAGTGTGCGAAGATACTATCTTGACCCCATCCAATTCGATGTTGTCAGGAATTGTGAGTTCATCCCGGTTAAAATGGGTATTTATAAATCTGATGCGATTAATCAGGCTTTTGGCAAAGGGCATCCACTCAAATTCACTCATCAGCCTGCCCTCATGTTTCTGTCGCAGTGGACTGAGAAAATCGATACGAAGCCCGGGGACTTCCCGAGGGACAAATTTCAAAGAGGCTAAATGGGGTCTGTTAATGTTGGGATTACCTTTGCTGTACAAACTAGCGTCCCTACAATCAAGTATCTTGCAAAGACTTAGTTGATAGGCCTGACCATTACGATGGAGGATTTTTCCGTCGGTTTGCAACAAAGAGTAGATCAGCTTTTCACTGTGTTCGCAAATCCAGCCAAAGAAACGGAACTTGGCCTCGATCAAAAAGGGATTCACAACCTGAGCTTGAATAATATAGGGGTGATACTGGTCAGAATCTGAGAGTTTTTTTTCGAAGAGGACGTAATAGGTACAGTTGTCGAGAGCGCAATTGGAGCATTCGCTTTGCTTCTGGAAGCAATAAACACTTCTTAGCCCCCTACCCCATAATCCTCTGATCGCTGATGAGAGGTCGCTTATAATCGGCATGGATTGATTTGGAATGTAATGTACCTTAAACTCTAAAAACAGCATTATCACCTCCAATGCACAGAACAATTAACCCTTACTTATCAGAGCCTCATGCTTTAGCATCAAACCAAAGTCACTGAATCTCCGAACGTTTCAAGGTATCTGATATCCCAAGTTACTCACAATCTATATATTGCCAAACGAATGTTTGCATTGTTTTCATATTGATAAATCAAGTCAAGATCTTTTTCATCAAAGCTAGATCCAAAAAAGAAACAACCCGGCTCGGATCTATCCAGAGTCATGCTCGCTCCTCAGCTGAAGCCGTCATTCCGGGAATTACGGGGCCTCCAAAACTGAAGAAAATGTTTTATGGGGGCTCCTCTAGGGTATAATTGCCTGGCCCCTTGAGAAGTCATGCTAATAGTCCCGCGATATCACTCAAGCAGGATTCTCTGACAAAAACATGAACCAGCTCCGTGTATTCCTGACCGTTGGCGTTATGGATTGTAAACGTCCTCGTTACATGACGACGAAGTCGGCAGAAAAAGTTTAATTGATGATACACAAAGAGTTGTCCGCAAGCGGCCAATGGAGACGGGGACGTCTCCAATCCGGAACGCGTATAATCCTGAAATCCTTGTGAAAGAATAGAACTCAAGATGACTGGATCGATGGGATCATCAGGATTTTCTCCGAGCTCCACAATTGGTAATTTTCAGTTTCCAGAAATGTCGAGATAATGCGCCAGAGTACACCCATTATTCCCCAAGGTTTACCTTATGTCATTCCTGCGACCGGGGCCTCGCCAAACCGCTTGCGGTTTAGTGGGGTGGGAAGGCAGGAATGAAGATCCGCTGAACAGAGAGGAAAATACTAAGGTGCGCCATGTTTTGCGGTATGTGCAACGGTCTTATATTATTATGGGCGTGATGGACAGAAGCCCCATCATCCGCGGAGTCCATTTTTTGACTAAGAGCTTTCCTATTCCTGGCGAAGACTCCGGGAGACACAAGGGAGTGACGAGTGACAAGTGACCGGTGACAAGAAAGTGACCGGTGACAAGAAAGTGACCAGTGCCCAGTCCGGTAAGTGTGAAGTTCGGAGAATAAACCTATGCGCACCATGTTTTACGGCATGTGCAATGGTCTTTCTATGCACTCAACGAGGGTACGGGGTGACCCGGCCGAGGATAGAGGGAATGCCGAAAGAACTACTGCACTCGTTGTAGAGGCGGTCGCTATCTCGATTCCAAAAAAAACTGCCTTGTCTTCTGCCACAGAAAAGCCCTGCCACGAGGGCAGGGCTTTGTATTATTATCACTCCTAGGAGTAGGTTTAGCTTACTGGTATTAAGCTTACTTGCTCAGCACCATCTTCTTGGTGGAGACATAATTGCCGCTGCTCATGCGATACAGATAAATACCGCTGCCAACGGAATGTCCATTGCTATCACGTCCATCCCAAGTCATGTAATAGGTACCCTGATCTGTATGGTGAGCAGTATAGCTCTTCATAAGCTGACCGCGCAGGTTATAGATCTGGATGTCAACCTCTCCGCCTTCGGCCATATAGTAGCCGATGGTGGTGGAAGGATTGAAGGGATTGGGGAAAGCATTGTGCAGAGTGGTTACCTTGGGGATTGCGGGTGCCTCGGGATCAAGCTCGGGATCACCTATGGTAACCGTGAGCGGACCGTAGTAGCTCACCACGCCATCCAGCTCCACGCTTTCCAGCCAGTAGTAATACTGCATGTTGATATAGGCTTCATTATCGATAAAGCTATATCTGATCTGGCTTCCAAGCTCACTGCCTTCTTCGATCAGAGAGGAATTTACCTTGATGGCTTCTGATAAGTCCACGCTTTCGCTTCTGAAGATATTGTAGCCGCTGTGATTGGTTTCGCTTTCAGCCACCCAGGCAATCTGTACAAACAAATCAGCGGTGAGCACAGCCGTAAAGCTGGAAAGCTCCACCGGCAGGGTGGGATCGGAACCTTCAGAAAGCACCACGATCACCTCTCCCTTGGCATCGAAATCCACACCTGTGAAGGTGATGGTGCCGGGGCCTGTCAGCGGATAGGGATTACCCTGATACCAAGAACCACCCACGTATAGGGTGCCATACCAGGTGCCTTCGCCAACTGTGAAGACGAGATTTGTGATGCCAGTACCGGAAAGACCGATCACAGTGGGATCCACCATCTCGTCATAATTGGGCAGAGATACCACCACATCGTTGGTTTCGTCTATGGTAGGATTGATATTGAGATTAACGTCTGATTCCAGATCTACACCAGTGGCTACTTCGGTGGGCGTACTGGCAGGAACGTCGAAATGGATTTCCGAGCTTAAGTCCAGACTGAATTCTACAGCCTGAGGTTCAGGATATGTGGAAACGATCAGGAAATATGTACCGGGATCCAGCACAACACCGGAGAAGCTGCAAACTGATCCACTGCTGCTACTGGCTCTACCGTATGTAGCTACAGGAATGGTAGCATTGGGTGCTTCTTGAGTAAGCACCATACCGATCCAAGTACCATTGGTGGCAGTTAATGTCCCGATCAGGTTACTTTTCTCTGCAAGCGAGAACTGCAAGACCATATCGTCACCACCCAGATAGTTGAAGCTGGGGCTTACCCATGAGCTTTCATAATCGTCCTCATATAGACCTGTATCACCGGTAAAACCTACCAGAGGAAGCTCCACTGGATAAGGATTATCACAGGTGGAACCGGCAGGACGAGCAATGCCACTACCTGTCTGGTATACATAATAAATTGTTCTGGATTTGTCGCCAAGAGTAGTATTGATAGTTACAGAACCGTGAAAAGAATCCACTGTCGACGGACTGAAGCGCACAGTAAAAGTTTCGGATTCGCCAGCGCTCAAATATAGATTCATATCTGGAACGACATCAAGGAAGAAGGGATCGCCAGTAATGCCAATTTCTGTGATTTCGAGAATGTCTACTCCCGTATTACT
>JAZHDE010000022.1:0-8334 GCA_036584515.1 Candidatus Cloacimonadota bacterium
GCAGACATGGAGGCCATGCCCTGGGAATCGATAAACCTGATGGCATAGCGCCCGGTCTTCAGCCTATCCACTCCATAACCCTGCTCCAATAGCTGGTTCAGAGGAATCTGAGTATAATTTGGCAAAGCTCCACCACCGACCGAGCCCTGAGCTATCAGGGAAAGGCTTTGAGGAGAAATGCTGTCCTTCAAGGCAGCCCAATTCTCGTTGCTCATGGCATCGGGAATCATCACAATCTGGTAGCTTTGCAAATCATCTTTAAAGAGCGGGAAGTTCCACTCAAAATTCAGGCTGTTGCCGTCTTCCACCAAGCTGCTGTAGAGGCTGATGGCAGGCTCCGGAGCATTGGGAACGGGAACACCGGAGCTCACGGGAGCGGGAGTGTAGAATTTGTTGCGTTCATTGATCGCAACCACGGAGTAATAATAGGTCTCTCCATTGCGCAGAGCGGCATAGATCATCTGCTGATGCATCTTCACTCCGGCATAGGTGGAAGAATCCGCCGGATCGGCAGAATTCAGCTTGGTGGCTCGTTTGTAAAGATCTGCTTTGTCCACGATGCTGATCATATCCAGCTTTTCAGATAAGATGGAGGCAATCTTCTGATCCCGGGGTACGTTGCGGTAGAGGGGGCTTTCGGGACCCTGCTGCTTCTCTTTCTTCAGCTTTCCGGGGGATTCAATGTCGATCAGAGGATTGTAAGAGGTGTCGTAATAAAACATCCGGTCGGATGGCACCCCGGTCTTCACGTTCACTTGTACAGAGGCATGATAGAACAGTGTGTCCGGTGATATACCCCGATAAATACGATATTCAATTACTCGTTTGTCCTTGTGTAACGGTTTCCAGCTCAAGATCAGACCGGTGCCATCGTCATAAGGCACGTCTTCAATCTTGAAATCCTGGACCACATCCTGACTGTTCGTCTCTTGCTTTTGGGCGATAATCACTGTTACAACAGCGATAAAAACCAAGAGCAAAGCGAGGATTAAACGACGTCTGTCTAACCTCATACGCGGTCTCCTATTTTATGATACTTTAGATTTTACGACTTCCTGACATAGCCTTAAAATACGTCCATATTGTCAATCTCTTTTTTGGAAAGACGCTTTGCCAACTGTTTTTCAAAGAAATAGGAGAGAATCAGTCCTCGTCACCTCGTCACCACGTCAAAACGTCAAAACGTCACCACGTCACCACGTCACCACGTCACAACGTCCCTGGTTGATATATGAGGTTATGCGAGAAGATAATCCTTGACATCTGTTTGCGAATCATCAAAGTTGGTATTATCGGGAAAGAGACAGAAGGAGTTATATATGAAGGCATCTTTCATACTTGTGTATGCCATGCTGTTGATCGTCAGCAGCCTGATGGGCGGTATTGTCTTTGATGAGCCGATCACTGTTTTTGAGGCAGAAAACCTTGCTGTAACCAAGGAAATCAAACCTCTACCCGGGGGTAACCTCCTGCTAATATTCTCCAAGCACGTTGAAGGTCAGGCTACATCTCATATTCAAGTTTTTTCACCCCAGTATCAGCCTGTTTGGGATACTGCCATTCCTGTGCCACAACTAACTGATGTGGCGATTCATAATGATGGAAAAATCGCCGCGTTAAGAGAATTGTGGCATGGCTCCTTTAGGGTCGATACCTATAGTCCCGCGGGGGATATGATAGAGAGTCTTTCCGGGATTCCATTACATTGTTATTATTCCAGCTATGCAAGACTCACCGCAGACAACACAGGTGGCCTTCACTTTTTGGAAAGCACGAACGGAGCTTCGAGATACCATTACATAAACAACCAGGGAGTTTTCCTTACCCCACAATATGGTTTGGAATTAGTTGCCGAAAGCTGTTCTGTATTTGATTCATTTCATTGCACATCTGATGGAGGGGCTTTGATTGCTATCAGACGTAGTGGCGTATTCACTGTCTATAAGATCGGTGCAAATCACCAACTAGCCGGATCCACAAATTTTGAATTCACAGGCACAATATCCTACCTCAAACTACATCTGCGAAGCGATGGATCATTCTACGTCGTCTGGGACGGTGCCAATACAGCTAATGCCAACCTGGTGAGCAGCACTGGTCAAAAGCTCTGGACAGAGACTTATGTTACTAATGATGGCATAGTTCCGAAGATTGAAGGTTCCGGTGTGGATCAGGCAGGAAACCTGATCTTGCATTACCTCGGCCAGGGATCGGAGTATCCCGAGAGGGGACGTCGCTATATGCGGGTGATCAATTCTGAGGCCGAGACTGTTTACTCCGAGATCCCTGATCCGTCCGCCCCTCTCGTGTACTCTATGAAAATGCAGCTCTTTCCAGAAAGTGCAGGTGGTTGGTTTGTGCTTGCTACAGAGGATGAAGAACAGGTCTTCCCGGCGCATTTCATAAAGCACTATGACAGCTCCTATCAATCCTGGCAAGATTCTGTGCTAGTGACTAATCCGGGAAACGATAAAGTTTATGCTTTTCTTTCCGATAATGCGCTTGTACTGAGCTATTTGCAAGAGGAACCGGAGATCAGCCAGATTCTGGTACAGAAAGTGAATTCGGATGGGTATTTTCAGTATCCATATACTGGGATACCACTACTTTCCGGGACTGTGGGATCGATTTTCGGTGTCAATTCTCTACACCTGAGTAATGGAGCACTATTTGTAACTTGGATTCAAAACTATCCCTCAGGTATAAGAAAACTCAGATTCCAGGCCATAAACCCCTCAGGATTTCCATATTTTCCGACCTCGGTGGAACTGAGTCCCACAGACGCAGAACAATCGTACATTTTTGAAACTGACACTTCGGATGTTCTTGTGGTTTGGAGATACGATACCCCGTATGGATATTACCGCACCTATGCTCAGTTGATAAACCTAAATAATGGTATTCTCTGGGAACCTGAAGGAAGGTTATTATTGCAAGGAGGGGGAACTCAACAGTACAGCTATTGGAATAACTCCTTGTATGTGGCAGACTCAAGCTCCGGAAACATCGTCGTGCATCGCTTTGACTCCGGAATTCCGGTGTGGGGAACGGATGGTGTCTCGGTGGCAGCCTATCATACGGATTATGATGATTTTATCTCATTGGTCTATATGTCTGAAAACCAGATTTGCTGGAACCAGGGGACCTCAAACTATTGGCAGATGAGCTTTACCAATTTCTTCTACGAGGATGGCACTACTCTCTATCCCCCAAATCAGGCAGCCCCAACCACTCCGATCGTGTCTGAACCCTATCTGGGGCCAATGTTATCAGCGGTCTATAGAAGTGGCAACGATATGGTTTACAGCATTAGTTATTGCTATTGGCATTTTGTGCAAGAAGGTCACTCCGATCCTGGTCATTGGGAGTTAACAAGCACTCGATTTTTACAGAGGATCAATCCGGATGGCAGTCCTCTGGGTGAAGCTATTGAGTGCTCTTTTCCAATAGATATCTTTTATAACGGTTCATTTTATGGCGTTGGATACAACGATAGCGTGATCCATGCTACACCGCTGAATGGTGATCCAGGACAGGTTATACAGATGCAAACAGGCTGGTTTGCAGATCAACTCACAGGTCTATCAAATCAGAAGGTTCTTGTCAACGCCAGACACTACGCAGGAGACGGGATTACAGAGAGGCACTTTGCCTTTATAGATGAAAACGGGAATCTTGAATACTGGCCAGACTCAGTGATCTCAACCATGCCCATCATTAGAACTTCTGTATCGGAACAAGGTGCATGGTATCTGATGAGTCCAGACAATCCAAGTTATTTCTCGACGGGAATGTATGCTCAGCGTTTGGACTGGACCAGCACCGGAAGCGATGATCCGGGCCTGTCTCCAACGGCTCAGATCAGCCTGCAGAACTACCCCAATCCCTTTAGGGACGAAACTCAGATCTGTGTTAAGCTTGAGGAAGCTGCACCCATTACCCTAAAGATATTCAATATCCGTGGGCAATTGGTGAGGACTATCATTAAAGAAGAAGCTATCAGGGGAGATAACTACCTGGTTTGGAACGGAAAAGACGGCACAGACCGTAGCTGCGCCTCAGGAATCTACTACCTCAGAGCAGAAAGTGCAGGCGTAAAAGCTAGCCTTAGAACCCTGATAATCAAGTGATCCGGCTCTCATAAGCAAGTGGACAGCAAACAACTGCAGAATGCAGAAAATAACCTGCAGAACTAAGTGCTATGCTTGGTTTATAACTCAGCCGGGAAGTTCTGTCTGGGCAGGAGTCACGGTAGTATTCGCCATTTGAGCTGGCATCACAAAGATGTAGAGAGCCATCACCACCAGAAACAGCGCGATACTCAGCACAAAGAGGATAATACTGAATTTCCCCATCTTGCATTGGGCCAGAGCTTCTTTTTTTTGCGTCATAATAATCACCTCACAGATTCATAGTTTTTCAGGCCTCAGAGCGGGTCAAAAACACTCATCTTCCAAAGGCTACTGGCCTTCACGGTCCTGTTTGGACCAGCGGAGGAAAAGTGCACCTGAGCCTTTTTCGACCATAACTCCAAGATAAATAGCTATCCCTGGATTGTCAAGCCGGATTTCTGCAGCAGGTTTGATGAATCCGGAAGCGCTTTGGCAAAATGCCCAAGAAACTCTCTTGCTGTACCGCTTCTGAGACCATATTGCATATAACGTGGGAAAATTATTGACAAAGTTCAATGTGTTTTTATCGTGAGAAAACTGGAATTTGGCGCTGAGGACATAGTATTCAGCAGCGACATAAATGTTTGTATACAATAACCATCGAGCGGTAAACAAGCTTGATAAAAGCCCGTTTGCCGGAACACAGAGGTTCGAGAAAAAATGAAAGACGACTGTTTTAGCCATCTGGTGCAGAATTCTTCGGATTGGATCATGATTATCAACCCTGACGGGCAGATGATCTACTCCAGCCCGGCAGGTCTGAAGCTTGTTGGCCCTCAACAGATAGAGATTATTAAGACCCAGCATATTCTGGAGATAGTGCATCCGGATTTCCGGGCGCAAATGGAAGAAGTCTTTGCCGATCTGATTGGCAACAATGGAAAGACCGTCACCGTGGAGCTACGGATCAAGACTGATTTTGGGCATTATATCTGGATAGATGCTGTCGCCACCGGTCTGGTGGAAGATCCCTCCGTGGGTGGCATCGTTGCCAATGTGCGGGATATCAGTGCTCGCAAACAGACGGAATTCATGCTGGAACGGCAGATACTCTACACCGAATCATTGCTCAAAGCGATCCCGGATATGCTCTTTGTGATAGCTCCGGATGGCACTTATGCGGATTTTAAGGCTGGTCATGGCGAAGAACCTCTCTATCCGGCTCATAAATTTATCGGCAAGAAGTATCAGGATGTATTACCCAAAAGCGTGGCAGAGGGAATCCAAAAAGCCCAGCAGAAACTGCTCTCTGGAGAGCCGGCTGAACCTTTTAAATATGATCTTTGGATGAATGACCAGACCCACGAATATGAAGCCCGATTCAGCTCACTCGGCGGCAAGATGATGATCTCGCTGGTCCGGGATGTGACTCAGATTAGCCGAGCGGAAAAATCGCTCAAGCATCAGAACCGTTTTCTGAAATTGCTCACCGGGATGTCCACCAATCTGGTGCGTTCCGTGCTGGAAAACGTGGATGAAGTGCTCTCCGACGGCCTGATGAAGATTGGGGATTACTTCGGGGCAGACAGGGTCTATGTGAGCGAGCTCAGTCTCGATGCCAAGTCCTTTATCAAAACCTACGAGTGGGATCGCAGCCGTGAGGCGGGTCTCCGTAACTCTGAGATCAGCCAGAAAGACTATCCTCAGAGTTTTAACAAAATCCTCACCGGAGACATGCTGATTCTCTCGGAAAGCCTGGAGTGCACTGCTGATGAGCTTCCCGAGCGGGAGTTCTTCCTCAAAGCAGGAACCCGGACGCATGTTTCCGTGCCTCTGCTCAGCGGAGATCAGGTGGTGGGGTATTTCGGGCTGGATTTTGTCCACTCCGAGGCCAAGCTTTCAGAAATTGACCGGGATAACCTCTGGGTACTGGCCAATCTGCTCACGGAAGTGATTCAGAAGAAGATGATCGAACGCCGTCTGGAATCCGTGTCTGAAATTCAGAACATGCTAAACCGCATTGCGATGCACTATATCAATCTACCCATTGAAGAGCTGGAAAGCTCCATCAATGAATCTCTGGCGGAACTGGCTGTCTTCACCAAGGTAGATCGTGCCTATATCTTTGAATATCAATGGGAAAAAGGCATCTGCACCAATACCCATGAGTATTGCGCTGCGGATATCACCGCCCATATCTCCGATCTTCAGGCCGTTCCCTTGTCCGAGATACCGGAATGGGTAGATACTCATAAACTGGGCAAGGCGGTTTGCATCGACGACGTCTCCCAGCTCCCGCCTAATGGCGGAGTTCGCCGTCTCCTGGAGCCTCAGGGCGTGCAAAGCCTCTATACTCTTCCCATGATGAATGAGGGCAAGTGCATAGGCTTTGTGGGCTTTGATTCTGTGCGGAAGACCTATTTCTACTCGGAGAAAGAAAGGCTGATGCTGCAGCTCTTCTCCCAGCTTTTTGTGAACGTCAAGAACCGCACATCTTTGGAAAAACGTCTGATCAGCGAAAAGGACAAAGCTGAGGCCGCCAGCCGTGCCAAGAGCGAATTTCTGGGTAATATGAGCCATGAAATCAGAACTCCGCTCAATGGCATCATAGGCTTCACAGAACTGCTTGTCCAAACCAGCATGAATCAGCAGCAGGCTCAATACACTCAGAACGTTTTGAATTCCAGCTACAATCTCCTGAGTATCGTCAATGACATCCTGGATTTCTCCAAGATTGAAGCCGGTAAATTGGAGCTCAATCCAGTTCGCACCGAGCTTTTCGAGCTCCTGGGCAATGCGATGGACGGCATCAGACAGAAAGCTGCTCAAAAGGGCCTGGATCTGATTCTGGATTTGCCCCGCAGCCTTCCTTCCAGCGTGATGGTCGATGCTCAGCGCCTAAATCAGATCATAAAAAACATCCTGGATAACGCCCTCAAATTCACCTCCGCCGGAGAGATCGAGCTAAAAGTGCAATGCAAGGAGGAAACTACCCGGCAGTGGGTATTGGAATTCAGTGTGAGGGACACCGGCATCGGAATCGGTAAAGTCCAGCGGGACAGGCTGTTTAAAGCCTTCTCGCAGGTGGATTCCTCCATCACCAGAAAGTATGGTGGCACCGGGCTGGGTCTGGTGATCTCAAATCATCTGGCCGTGCTGATGGGCAGTGGTATTCTACTGGAAAGCGAAGAAGGCTTTGGCTCTCGTTTTTACTTCGACCTGGTCTTCGATAAATTGCCGGAAGATACGCATGATAAAGCCCCTGACATAGTTTTAAACAGGATCAAAAAAACGCTGCTGGTGGACGATAATCCCCGGTTCAGAGAACTCTTCAAACGTGATATTGCTGAGTTTGGAGTGGAGTGCGTCACCTGCGAAAGCCTCGCCAGAGCCAGACAAATCCTGGCCATCGGTGAAAGCTTTGACCTGATGTTTCTGGACGGTGATCTGCAGGATTCCGAGACGCCTGATCTGATTGCCACGCTAAGTCAGAATAATTGCCGGGCAGTTCTCCTGCACAGTGGCTCAGAGTCAGCAAATAGCACTGACGAAGCCAAACGCGCCGGCTTCCTGCTCTGCCAGACAAAGCCGCTCAAACCTGGCGAAATGGTGACTATGCTGAAAAAATTGGATCATGATGAGAAAGAGGTTTCCGTCCCAGAGCCCGTCCCGGTGAAACCCGGAGGCGATCATCATACCCGGATTGTGGTGGCAGAGGATAACTCTCTCAATCTCAGTCTGGTGCGCGAACTATTGCGTAAAGCAGTTCCAAATCTGGAGCTCAAAGAAGCCAGAAACGGCGAGGCAGCGGTCCAACTGGTGAAGGAATTCTCTCCGGATCTGGTGCTGATGGATGTGCAAATGCCGGTCATGGATGGAGTTGCTGCCACTCAAGCCATACGTGAATTCTCCGATCTCCCCGTCATTGCCCTCACCGCCGGAGCACTCAGTGAAGAACGGGAACGGTGTCTGGATGCCGGAATGAACGACTTTCTGACCAAGCCTGTCTCCGCTGTGGAGCTGCAGGATACGCTTTACAAGTATCTGAACGTCTCTCCCAAGGCAGCAAAAGTAGCCGCTTTGTACACTGAAGACGAGCATTTTAACTTGGAGAAGCTGCGCAACAACCTCTCTGAAGACGATGAACTGATGCTGAGTCTTTTGGAGATGTCCAAGTCCAATTTCCCCGAAAAGCTGAAAACTCTGAGCGAACAGATACGCT
>JAZHDE010000023.1:0-8134 GCA_036584515.1 Candidatus Cloacimonadota bacterium
TTCTGAGGATAGATCGGAGCACCGCCGTAAATAGCGGCAGATTTGATACGAGGCATGTGCTTACCATAGGATTGCAGGTCTCCGGCGATCTGCATGCATAGTTCCCGGGTGGGGCAAAGGATCAGGGTCTGCACCACCAGCTTCTCCACATCAGTGAGAGCCAATGCGGGGAAACCAAAGGCTGCTGTCTTGCCGGTGCCGGTCTGAGCCAAGGCTATGAGATCTTTATCGTTATCCAGTAGCCAGGGAATCACTTCTTCCTGGATCGGAGTTGGGTTTTGGTAATTGAGGTCCCTGGCTGCACGCAACAAGGGTTCTGGGAGGCTAAGTTCGCTGAAATTGGTCACAAATTGTTCCTTATCTTTGATTTTGAGTGCCAGTTTCCTGTAACGCTCTTTTCTGTAAAGACATATAATCCCAAGGCTGCGAAAGATGCCTGATTAAGGGAGCTAAAGCGCTGGAAACAGAGAAACAGCTTGACAGAATCCAGCCATGGAAAGAGTATATCTGAAAAGGATTTATTGATGAGTAAAGAGAAGTATACGCTTACTGAACAGCTTGACCCAAAAGATGTTACTGACATCAGTGAGGGACACAAGGCCTCACTTTTGGCAAGTGGCCTGCTTCCCTATCGCACTTCTCACGGGCGTATCGTTTGGGCCAATGATGCCACCCGCATTTACAAGATGGGAAAACGCAGCTCAGCCAAGAGATTCCGGCTTTTTAAACCACGAGCAGCACACAAAGCAAACCGGATCAAGAGAGGTGGCTCAGGAATGTCAAAGCTACAGGCGGTGAAGGACTTACTGCCCTTCTTCCTGCTGCTTCTTGCAATTGCCGTTTTGCTGGTAGCCGTGGTGAAGTACAATTTCCTAATAGGTTAATATATTGGAGCATAGATTTTGAGAATACTACTTACCAATGATGATGGCATCCAGGCAGAAGGCTTGCAAAGCATGGCTCGCTCCCTCAGGGAAGCCGGGCACGAGATCCTGATTGTGGCACCGGATGGACAGCGTAGTGCCAGTTCCCACTCCATCTCCCTACACCGGGATATCGCAGTAAGAAAGCTTGCGGATGAGGTTTATGAAGTTAATGGCACCCCGGTGGATTGCGTGGTGGTGGCACTGCAGAAGATCAATACCAAGCCGGTCGATCTGGTAATCAGCGGAGTCAATGCCGGGCAAAACATGGGTGAAGACATCCTGTATTCAGGCACCGTTGCTGCGGCAACCGAAGCAGCGCTTCTGGGCTACAAAGCCATCGCAGCCTCCATCTGTTCTTACGCAGACCAGTTCTATGAGACTTCCGCCTGGTGGATTCCACGGCTTCTGGAGCTGGGGTTGCACGATCTGATCCAGCACCTGGAGGTTTACAACGTGAACTTCCCCAACCTGCCCAAAGAACAGATCAAGGGCATGAGGCTCACCCAAACCGGACACCGTAAGTATTACAACTTTATCAAGATAACTTCTGAAGACAAGAGTGGCTTCAGTTACCAGATCGGTGGTGATAAACCCGTCTGGGAAGTGGCAAAGGGCACCGATGCCGAAGCTATCTCAGAAGGTTATATCTCCATCACTCCTCTGGGCTTTGATCTCACCCGGGGTGAAGCTTTTCCGGGGATTCTGAATTGGCTGGAAGAAAAGGAATTGCTAAAGTTTTAGCTATGCGCTTCGAAGATCAAAGAGCCCTGTTGGTGAGAGAGCTGGAAGCTCAAGGCATCCGTGATGAGGCAGTATTGAAAGCTTTCCTGAGTGTGCCGCGGGAGATTTTTGTCCCCAAAGAGCATCAGGACATGGCATATCACAACCGTGCCCTTCCCATTGCCGGGAGCCAGACCATCTCTCAACCGTTGATGGTAGCGATTATGCTGCAGATTCTGGATCTCTCCTCTGAAGATACAGTTCTGGAGATTGGCACAGGCAGTGGTTATCAGACTGCGCTTCTGGCTTTCATAGCCAAAGAAGTCTGCAGTGTGGAAAGGCTGGAACTTCTTTCCCTGCAAGCTCAGAAAGTTCTGAAGAAGCAGGGCATCAAGAACGCCTATTTTAGGATAGGAGACGGAGCTATGGGCTGGGAGAAGGCTTTTCCCGCCTACACGAGCTTTAACAAGATAATTGTGAGTGCCGGAGCCAAACAGATTCCCTCCCGCCTTACCGAGCAACTGGCTGAGGGGGGAAGAATGGTGATCCCGGTGGGTGAACAGAATCAACAAACCCTAGTTCTGATCACTAAGAAAGACGGACGTCTGAACCACAAGGATTGCGGTCTATGTGCTTTTGTGCCTCTGGTAACAGGTTCCTAATAAGGAGTAAGTATGGCTTCTAAGCTGATTCAAGCAGTTAAGGATTCCATTTTTAACCAAGATCAGTATGCCTACCTAAAGCCGTTCTGCATATTTGAGGGTTTGACCCTGATGCAGCTTAAGCAAGTGGACAACCTGATCAATCGCCGGGAATTCAAAGCGGGTGAATATCTTTTTGAAGAGGGCTATCCCATGGAAGCGCTCTACTTTTTGGAATCTGGCGAGATTGAGCTGGTGAGCAAGACGGGAGGAGCACCACAGCACTTGAGCTCCGGTGCCATTCTGGGCATGATCGACGCCCAGCTGGAGGGCAAACGACGCAGCACTGCCAAAGCCCTGAGCAACTCTGTGGCTTATTCCATCTCAATCACAGACCTGAACTATCTGATCGACCATAATCCCGTGCTGGGCATCAAGCTGCTTCGAGCCATCGCCAGATACTTCAGCCAAACCATCCTGCACTGCCTGGGCCAATAATCATGAACTGGACAAAGCTGGTCTTCAATCTCTTTTTACTATTACTTGCAGGCCTGGCGATCTATTTCTACCGTTTTATCTTTGTTTATTTGGGAACAGCTATCCTGGTCTCCTTTATTCTTGATCCCTTGGTAAGCTGGTTTGAACGCAGAACCATCCCCCGCTGGTTTTCCATCATAATAGTGTACCTCATTATTCTGGGACTTCTGGCCTTCTCGGGAATCAAACTCTTCCCGCTGCTCAGCAACCAGGCACAGAGTTTGTTTGCTCAGTTCAATGGAAACCTTGATGCCGAGACACTACTCACTTTGCCACTATTGAAGGATGTTTACAGCTTGGCTCAGAGGCTGGATGCGAGCATCACAAACCTGCAATCTGCAGAGTTATTGTCTGATACCCTGGAAAAAGGGATTAAGCTCTTGAGTTCCCTACCCTCCATGCTATTGGAAAACATCTCAGCTATCGTTGGCACCATATCCTTCCTTGCCACTGTGCCGATTCTCAGCTTCTTCGTAATCAAAGATAAATACTACTTTCGGAAGAAACTTATCAGCTTGGTCCCAAACCGTTATTATGAACTGAGCTTGATTCTGATAAACAAGTTCGACGAAACAGTGGGACGCTTCTTCCGTGCCATGCTCTTTGAGGTGGTTGTGGTTGGCATTATGGCAACGATAGCCTTCAGTATTGCCGGAGTTCCCTATCCCTTCCTGGTGGGAGCAGTTGCAGGATTGGCAAACATCATCCCCTATTTCGGTCCCTTCAGCGGTTGGGCAGTATCTGCTTTGTCCATACTCCTATCAGGACTCAATCCCGTGCAACTGCTTTGGTCTGCGCTGGCCATGTATAGTGTTCAAGTAATAGATAATAACATCGTTTACCCCGTGGTAGTAGGCACTACTATCCGCATGCATCCTTTGATTGTGCTGCTCACAGTAATCACTGCGGGTTGGATCGGGGGCATCCTCTGGATGCTGATCTCTGTACCCCTGGTATATATAGTTTTTAGTCTCGTGAAGGTTACCCACGATAACCTGAAAGCCTTTAGAATAATCTAACTGAGGAATAAATGAGTATATTAGAGAAATGTCATCAATTTCAAGATGCCCGGCGCGCCATTGCGATGGGCTACTACCCTTATTTTAGAGTTATCAGCTCGGAGCAGGATACAGAGGTGATCTGCGACGGCAAGAAGATGTTAATGATGGGATCAAACAGCTACCTGGGGCTCACCACTCATCCCAAGGTGAAGGAAGCCTCCATTGAAGCCGTGAGGAAATATGGCAGTGGTTGTGCCGGATCCCGTTTCCTCAATGGAACTCTGGATATCCACATCAAGCTGGAAGAAGAGCTGGCCAAGCTTTGCAAAAAGGATGCTGCCCTGGCTTATCCCACCGGCTACCAATCCAATGTAGGCTGTATCTCCGCCATCGTTGGCAAAGGTGAATACGTCATTACAGACAAATATGACCATGCTTCCATCATCGATGGCTGCAAACTCTCCGATGGCACCATGCTGCGTTACAATCACAACGATATGAAAGACCTTGAAAGAGTGCTGAAGAAAATTCAGGGACACAATGCCCTGATCGTCGTGGATGGTATCTTCTCCATGGAAGGCGATATTGCTTTCCTGCCTGAGATCTCAGAGCTGGCAGAACGCTACGGTGCTTCTTTGATGGTGGATGAAGCTCATTCCCTGGGTGTGCTGGGTCATGAAGGAGCCGGAGCTGCCGAGCACTTTGGTCTCACAGACAAGACTGCCTTCATCATGGGAACCTTCAGTAAATCTCTGGCCTCAGTGGGTGGCTTTATTGCCGCAGATGACGACCTGATCCACTATTTGAAACACAAGTCCCGTGCTCTGATCTTCTCCGCTTCACTACCCCCGGCTTCCACAGCCAGCGTGCTGGCAGCCCTGGAGATCATGAGGAGCGAGCCCGAGCGCATCCAAAGATTGTGGGACAACACTCACTACATGCTTCAGGAATTCAAAGCCATGGGCTTCAACACCGGAGACAGCAACACACCGGTGATCCCATTACATGTGGGAAATATGATGACTGCCTTCCAGATGTGGAAACGTCTGGGCGAAGAGGGCGTCTTCATCAATCCTGTGGTTCCTCCTGCTGTACCGCCCAATTCCTGCCTGATCCGCACCTCGTTTATGGCCACTCACACCCGGGAACAACTCGATTTTGCCCTGGATAAGTTCCGCCTGGTTGGCAAAGAAATCAAAGCCATATAGAAAAGAATTGACACAAAGTTATCAGCCTTTAAGCTGCCCGCTTTCCGGTAATTTAAACAAAGACATATAAATATGCCATAAAGGGAGGAAAAACATGGCAAGCAAGAGCAGTAGTGAATACTACAGCAGCTACAAGGAGATGTCTCCGATCCGGGCGATCGCCGAGACCCTTGTGAATAATCACCTGGTGCGCAAACTCACCGTCGCCGAAGCTTACGAGCTGGCGAAGAACCAACCCGGGGTAACGGTCACCGATCTTCCCGTCTATCCCAAGTTTGCAAAGATGCATAATCTACCGGAAGATGCGAAAGTACTCAATGACTGCCATGGCAATATCATCGGACGCACCGCGAAAGCCCGCAGATTCTACCATAGGCTCCCTACAGAAAAGAAAAATAAGCTGGAAGGCGATTTTCGTGAAGCCGTCTGGCAGATGCAACACTATCCTCTGATCATGGCAGAAGCCGTGCTGGGCATGGATAAAGACCTCATGATCAAAGCTACTTTTATTACCACCGAAACCGACGCTGCCAATCTTTACAACTGGCTCCTGAACTTTGCTCCCTACGAATCTATGAAGGCAGAGTATGAAGCCAGTCCCAAGCTGCCCATTCAGGACATCATCCTGGTAGCCTTCAACGAGTGGACCTGCGACGATCCTTTCTATAACAACGTGGGTGCTCCTCAGCTTGCTTTGGTGGACGAGAAACATAACGTGATCGTAAATCTCGGCATGCGCTACTTTGGCGAGAGAAAGAAAGGAACCCTCACAATGGCCTGGACCAGCGGTATCCGTATCGGTATGGCTGCTTGTCACGGTGGTATCAAAGAGATCGATTTCACCACCTGCAAAGATGCTGCAAACCACAAGTTTGGCAAGCGCTCCATCGCTTTCTTCGGCCTTTCCGGCACGGGCAAATCCTCTCACACCAATAGCCACGATAACGGCAAGACCCTTCCCGAAGGCTTCTCCAAAGTCGTGCTGCACGACGATGCCTTCCAGATCGACCTCGAAAACGAGGTTTGCCGCTGCTGGGAACCCACCCTCTTTGACAAGACCGACAGCCGTGAAGTGGGACACCCGGATTGGAAATACACTCTGGCTCTGATGAATCATGCTGTGTTGAACCTGGATGGCAAACGCTGGCCGGTGGGGCTTGATCTGCGCAATTCCAACGGTCGTGCCCTCCTGGATAGAGATCTCCTGGGTAATCACGTCAATCGCTGTGCCTTCCCCAAGGCTCTGGTTTGGTTGATGAAAGACACGGTTCTCCCTCCAGTTCTTAAGCTCACAAACAAGCATCTGGCCATCGCTATGGGTGCAGCGCTCATGACTCAGCGCAACCGTGCCGAGAACGTTACTGAAGAGGACCTCAAGAAGCTGGTCTTCGAACCCTTTGCCAATCCCTTCAGAGTTTATGAGCTCTATCGTGATGTGGAAGCTTTCCTGAGTGTGGCAGAAAACGGAGCAGATTTCTACTGCTTCAACTCCCGCGGTTACTGGAAAGAAGCCGACGACAAGCTGGAAGCCATTCCCTTGCAGACCTCTCTTGCCATGCAGACTGCCATTCTCACTGATCAACTGCAGTGGGAGCCTTGGGACGCCCTGCCCGGCGCTATGATCCCCACAAAGGAATCCGCAGATAAGCTGGTGCCCGGTTTCTACGATAAGTATCTGCCTCAGAACCGTGGCAACTACACCGAATATGTCGCCATGCTCAAAGACAGATTCCAGCAAAGACGTGATTTCCTGACCGGCTCAGACGTTCAGGAAAAGCCCGAACTGCTCCAAGCTTTGATATCTCAACTCGATATCAAAATCTAACAACCCCTAAGCTAATGACAAAGCCCCTGTTTCAGGGGCTTTTTTTAGTGACAAGTAACGAGTGACGAGTAACAAGTAGGTGAGTGTGAAGCTGGGAGACTGCGGCTTCGCCGAGTGAACAGTGAACAGTGAACAGAGGGTGAGTGTGGAGCTGGGAGACTGCGGTTTCGCCGAGTGAACAGTGAACAGTGATCAGAGGGTGAGTGTGGAGCTGAGAGACTAAAGAGTTCTAACGGGGATATCAGGATTAGTGAATTGGAAGGATAGTTGTGTATTCAAATGATTCGTGCTTATTTGTGATCTTTCATTTGTGTTCATTTGTGGGATTACTCCTTGTAAATCCCTCTCTTTTACTCTTTTCCTCTGTTTTGAATATCTCCTTAACTCCTTGTAATCTCTGCTTTTCTCTGTGCCCTCTGTGGTTAAAAAAAACTAGCGCGGCTTCCTCGCCCGTGCCCAGAGATAGGCTTCTCCCTTGCCGGGATCCTTCAATTGACGGGCATAGAGGGGTTGGTAAAGATCATCAACCGGACCGGGAGCAGAGACCCACCAGTGGATAATTTCGTAGCCTTTGAAGAGTGTATTTTTCAAGATCTCTTCGCTGATAGTCTGCGGCTCTGCCCGCTCGGGGGCATGATTTAGATTGAAGCTGCCGATGACCTCTCCACCGGGTTTGAGTATCCGGCGGATTTCCTTGCACATGGGTGCCAGATTCTTCACATGATCAAGAGAATTGACTGAATAAACCACATCACAAAATTCCCCTGGCACCGGTATGCTGGCCTCTGTGGAAGCCACATAGATCATATCATGCCCAAGATGCTCATGGGGGAAACACTCGATGTAGCGTTGAGCCAGCACGTCAATACCCAGGCGGATTTTGGCACTTTTTGCCCAGATCAGGCTACCACGGGGTCCGCAGCCAAAATCTCCCACCACCTTATCCTTCAGGAAGGCATCGTCCTTTTCATCCGATATGGAAAGCATCAGCTTGGCATAGAAGTCGTTATTCAGTCGATTCCCTTCTTTAGCATAACGCTCTTTCCAGTACCTGAGTTCATAGCCATGTTTACTGTGAGTAAGTTTATTGTATGCCAGTTTCATTTTGACCAAAATATTCATCGGTAGCATTACCCCGCTTTTCATTTTTTCTATCCTTCAGCTTTTTTATGGGGGAATACTTGTCAAGCCCAAATTCGGTTAGAAGTGAGATCTTAGGTGTTAGGAAGATGGTTTAGAACGAGAATTCTATCAGCTCAAACTTGACAAGGCTTCA
>JAZHDE010000024.1:0-8108 GCA_036584515.1 Candidatus Cloacimonadota bacterium
TGAGTCGTGGATCATCACGTTCCCCTATGAGGCGATGAATGACGTGATGAAGGTAGGCGCTCGGCGATATGCAGATCCGAAACGGGCAATCCGATGTTGATCGTGTCCAGGTCAAGGCTCGCCGCCCGGTACACGTCCACCGGTCGGCAGGGCGACCATACGCTCAAGTCGCTGGTCACGTTCCGGTTTTTTAAGGCCCGCACCAGTTCATCAAGCCCAGGCTGTCCCATCCATCCTACCTCGATCTCTTCCACACCCATATCCGCGATGCGGCTTGCGATCTCCAGCCTGACCTTGGCGGGGATGCTGGTCCCGAACATTTGCGCCCCTTCCCTGAGTGTTGTGTCGATGAGCATGAATCCTCCCGTGTTTGTCCTCGTATGTGCATGCTTGGTGCCACCGCGGGTTTTGTGTTCAATCAATTGAAATTTAAGTTTTAATTAGCGGCTGACACTCTTGCGGCTTGGCGGACGTAAGTGTTGCCCTCTTCCTCCAGATATCCGGCCAGAAGCTCCCAGTTGCGGGTGGGTACCCTAAGTATGGAGGAGCTTCAACTCCGTTCAGCAGAATTGAATGGGATCGTCCTGTATTATGCCAACGTTTTGAGCAATAATCCCTCCGATATTCATTATCTGCTCCCCAGCGACACCTATATTGGCAGGAAATCTTGCCAATTGATAGAGACATATCTGAGGAAATACTTCACAGATGTCCGCATCATGGAGATAAAAGATCTGCAAACCTCCGATTGTGATTCTTTCCAATACGCCCTAAGTGAGCTGGCGGGGCAAATCATGTTGCTGAAGGAAAGCTTGCTACCATCTCAGAGGCTGATCTTCAATCTTACCGGCGGTTTCAAATCCATCTTGGGATTTCTGCAATCATTGGGGATGTTTTATGCTGACGAAACGGTTTATGTCTTTGAGTTCTCGAAGTATCTGCTCAGAATTCCGGCACTTCCTATTAAGCTAGAGCCCTATGAACACCTATGGAACCATGTTTCTGTATTCCGTCGCCTTGATAACGCCCTGCCCCTAGAATCTTGTTCCTATGCTGAGATACCTTCCAGCTTGGTGCTCAAGCTCTTTGGCGAACCTACCCTATCTGCCTATGGTAAGGTCGTGTGGGACAGTTTCCGAAAACAGATCTATTCACGAGAGATGCTCCAGCCCATCAGCTCCAAGCTGGCTTACACGCCTCAATTTATCAGTAGCGTACGTGATCTTGCTTCCGACCGCTATTATCTGCTGAATTGCCGCATAGATGCACTATGCGTATATCTGGAAGGCTCAGGCCGCAAATCTCTGAAATCTCTAGACCTGAAGAAGCTTAAGATTCCCCAAGGGAAGAGTACCCACGAGTTTGATGCCTGGGCAGATCAAAGCGCTAAAAGAGTGTTTTGTCACTATGAAAACCAGACCTTGGTATTGGATCGGTTGGCTGATGCCCTACACTAAATCCAGAATCATTCTTTCTGCCCGACGTATCAGCTCCTGTTTTTGAGATAAGGGCAGGAAAGCACTTACTAAGCCATTGCGAATCAGGATCAGCAGCTCCCACCTGCTTAAGCCCCCGTCGCACATCTTACTGGCCTTCAGGTACTCTTTGCTGATGTCTGTTCTGGATATCCCCGGGTCATCAGTACAGATACATGGTTTCAGGCCCTGCTCCAGATAATGCTTGAGTGGATATCTCTTCAGCTTTGCCGTACTTGCATCGGAGAAATCTCTAAAGCCCGTGATCTGGAAGTTGCTGCTGGGGCACATCTCCACTGCAGTGCGATGGTCTTTCAGCTTCTGCATTAGCATTAGATTCTCAGATAAGCTAAGCCCGTGGCCAATGCGATCCGCATTAAGCTGATATACAGCCTTCCAAATATCCTCAAAAGAGGATGTTTCACCGGCATGGATTGTGATCTTAATACATTCTTCCAGCAGGGGTTGGATCACATCTCTCAGCTTCATCGAGTCCATGATCCCTTCTGGGCCAGCCAGGTCAAAACCGCAGATAAACTCTCCCAATTCGCCTCCTACTTTTTTCAGCTCCATGCAGAGTCTTACATGTTGTTGCAAAACCTCACTACTGCGATGTCTGCTCCCAATGATGATCAACCGGAATTTGCAACGATGCTCTTTTAGCTCATCCCAGAGAATTTCCACCACTTCTTTGGGAGTCAGGGTCTGAGTATAGTTACAGGGTGAACATCTAAGCTCTTTATAAATAATATTATTGCGTTCAGCATCCGCCTTCATGAGTTTGGCTGCGGCTCTTAATGCTCCCTCTGTTTGTAATAGCGAAGAACCTTGATAATCTCCTATCTGCTCATAATGTGTCAAGCCAATCCCGCAGAACATGCCCTCGGTAAGGTACTCTTTGTAAACCAGGGAATCCAGAAGATCTTCCCTGCCACTGAAGCAGGATAGAAATAGGCTCATCTCTTTCCAGCGTTCGTTTTTTTTTACTTTCAGAAGCCTTGTAGCCAGATCGCAGAGCAGGCTAAGATCTCCCTTGGCAATTGCTGCTCTGATATCTCTTTCTTTGAAGAGCATGCTCTTGTGTTCTCTCAGATGGCTTAGGTTTGATGCTGCGATACTGATCAAACCCAGGCTGTCCGCTATACCTCCCAGATGACAATGCAGATCCGTCTTGGGAAGGGCGTAAATCCAGCTCAAATCGTTGTTTGTGATCCGGCTGGATTTCAGGGCTGTGATTAGATCGGGATCAAGCAGAGGTAATGCCTGAAAACTGCTACTGGCTTCACTGCTGCGCAATTGTTGATAGTAGTTTATTGCCAGATTATCATGCTCTTGCTGATGTTTTTCTATCATTTCCAGAAATGCGGTATCATTTCTTGAGTATGAGAAAGCATTCCCTTCCCTACATGCCTGTGGTATCCTTGGCTCTTCAAATCGGATCAGTTTTGCCAAATGGCTGGGACGGGTATCAGTCTGATACACTACGGGATGAATCTTTTCAATGGATTCCATGGCAATGGTATTAGGATCAGCTTCCAGGTTGAAGTCCACAAATCCATCTGCCAGAATGTGCAGCATGGCTTTACATCCAAACAAATGCGCAGCCTGCTGCATATCGCTGCTCATTGTTTTACGCCCTCCGCTTAAACACAGGTACAGATCTGTGTCTCCCAATCCTTTTTGATTGTTGTAAACCAAGGCATAAATGAGGCTTCTCATGGATCTGGCATCAGCTTCGGATATGATATCATCCATTCCTTGCGGATAATGAAACTGCAGCTTGATATTCAGCTTGTGTATTTGCACCCAGTGGCATATCCTGTCCCTATTGCCCGTGAAACTCCTTTTAGTGCAGGCCATAATAATCTCTGTTACCGGTTTCAGGTTATGGTGATCTCTAGCCCATTTTAGTTGCTTACAGTTGCTGTGATAGCGATAGAGAGGATATGCCTCGTAGTTCAGGAAGCCAATCACCTCTGCCACCAGTTGGCTGTTTTCTCCAAGGCTCATGATAAGTCTGCTCATATCTCATCTCCAACGTAGCTTAGTGCTTTGTCCATGGCATACATAGCCTTGTACTTCAATCCGGGCGCATCATACTGATAGTGATACAGCTCTACCGGTAGAAAATGCCCGATAGCTATTCCCAAAGCCATACAGAGAGCAGTGGGAGCAGTTACAAAGAGATGGATTCTACGCCAGGAATGCTCCTCTCTGGCCATATTCAGCAGTGCATTGATTTCCTGCACAAGCAGAAGCCAATTCTCATCCGTCTGCAGTACACCTTGATTGGCTCTGGCCTTAATTATCAGGAAGTTGTTTACATTCAAATCGCTTATGCAGAATTCCTTGGCTTCACCAATGGGGTTATGGCTTCCCAGAAAGAGGATCATTCCCAATTCTCTGTTGTTCGGATTACTGATCTGCAGTTGACCCTCCACCTGCTTGCATTCATCGGCTCTGATTGACACATTTTTGAGCTCCCGTGCGTTATTCTTGCCATACAAAGTAAATACTTCTGTGTAATCAGAATTGGAAAAATCCAATTGTAAAATCGAGATGGCTCTTTTGAATCCAAATACTGCCCCAATCCCCAATTGCAGGGCACTGATCTGCCCCGTGTAGTACCAGTGGGGTTTCCGGGGTCTTACTTTGTATTCAAGGGCATCAAAGAGCTTCCTCGCTTTGGAGGCTAAGAGTTGCTGCCAGGATCTCGGATCAAACTCTAGATTTCCTTCCCCATAAATGGCCAAGTCTTCTCTTGGGCTCGAATACATGTCTTCCAGAGCATTGAAACTGAACCAAGGATATCTTTCTTTCACTTTGGATTCCAGCTTATCTTGCACAAGTTCCAGATCCCTCTTGTTGCCCTGTAACTGCGCTACCGGCAGAGGAATGGTGTCGCTGTTGAGCCAGTTGGATAGTGCCGAGACGGTTTCTATGCGGGATATAAAACTCAAGCCCTCTGCCTTGCAGCAGCTGGCTTTGACCTGAAGGTCTGATGCACTGGTGATCCTGCCATCGGCATGAACTATTCCGCTGAAAGCCAAGCCTGTGATTGGATATCTGCCATTATCAATTAAGGCTGCCAATGCAGCTAATTGCCAAGAGTTACCCTCGATTGACTGATCAAAAGCAATCACGCAGTTCTTGCTGCTGAGATGGCTGAGATGGTTACAAGAAGCTATGTTGTGGCCAGTTAGGGCAATAGCTCTGGAGTAGTTGCTCGGCAATATATACACATAAGCTTTGGCTATGGAAGCCTGGCCAGATGACATTACGACGGGGAAGAAAACTGTCTTCGGATGGGTGGCTGGAACTTCGGCCAAGGCTTCCGGACTAAAGCCGGTAAGCTCACACAACTCATCCAAATAGAGCTCGTGCTTTGTTAGCCAGATCAGAGATGCAAGCCTTAGATTGCTATTCTGAGAGCATTCGAATAGCTTCAACACCATATCTGCTTCAGATAGATCAACTCTCTCTTGAACAATGTACTGAATGACTATGTTTGTGCCACTACTCTGTCTCCGGTCCAAAATTCTTTGTGCTGTTTCCCTGAATGATGGCATTTCCTTATTCCTTGAGAGTTCTTAGGCTTAGATCCAGGAATCTTTGGGCCATGAGGGGAGACACGGGCAGAAAGCTTGCCAATATCAAACTCTCCGGCAGAATGCCGCGATACACAACTATGTCTCCGCAGCGGATTTCTGCCTTTTGGGATATATAGCCCTGATCCGGTTTTAAGATCAATTCCTGCATTTCATTCTTGTAGAGAGTGAATTCTTTGGCGTAGTATACGTTCTCATCCAGCTGTTTATCCAGTATCTCAAATGCTTCGTCCACATAGTAACCTGCTGCTGCGGCAGGGATCACTGAAGCCACTTCTCTTTCATACTGCAGGAGTATCTGAGGAATCCACAGCGGAGCAGAATGATAGCGTGATCTTAGCTCCATGGTTTGCTCATGCTCCATGATCCTGAATCTATTTTCGGGGCTTGAAAGGTCCGTGCTGTGCCCGGTTTCATGAATTTGATGCTGTAGCCGGGATTTGACCTTTGCAAAGGTGCTTTCGGCCACTGCGCCAACTGTAATGCCAGCGTTGATTTCATTCAAGCTCAGAAGGAAGCCGTTGTCCAGCTCCAGCAGGTAGGTGGATGTGCCTGCCTGTATTAGCAGATCATACTCACTGGCAAACCCGGTAAAAGGACTGATCTTAAATGCTTTATACATGCCTGTCGATGTCAGCTCTATAACCATACACCAGATTTCATATTCTTGTGCTTCAATCACAATGATACTGCCCTCCGTTTTACAGAAGATCATCCCGGAGTCTTCAAAGCTAAAGCATTCATCCTCCGGAAGACTCATTTCCAGAGTTTCGGGTTCCGGATCTTCAATAACGCCTGGCTTTAGGCTGGCAAGGTAGACTTCAAACAGGCGCTCTTTATCAATCGTTAACATTACTATCTCCTCGGGAATCTGACTCTTCCAAAACTTTATATGATCTAAGTGCCGGACATTTCTGACATAATCTTTGCAGATATTTTCCGATAAAAAGCCTGCCAGCCGCTTCAGAGATGGCATGCGCTTCCATTGTCTGTTTGACTTTCGATCTGATTCTTTTATGCAATTGATACACATTGTCCCTGCTTTCATCTGCCAGTCTGGACTTTCCAAAGTCCGTTTCTACCTCCAGATCGTGACACAGAACATTTAACTCCCTATCGCTCCAACTCTCTTGGATTACATTATTCAAGAGCAAGGCTTGGCTTCTTAGGAAGATATTATACTGAATTGATTCCCACGAAATATATGTATTTTCTCCACGGAGGTCCACCCATTTCTGGGGGAGCTCTTCTGGTTTTCCCAGCATTGATTCGCTTAATTCTGTCAAACACTTTACCAAGACTATTCCGGAGGTTTTGAAGAGGTAGCGGTGGAAATGGTCTCGGTCATATTCTGCACGTCTTTGTTCCAGCTTGGGCTTGGCTTCCAGCATCTTCTGCAACAGTAATCCAAGCAGACAGTAGGTGAGAGAGCTATCATGATATCCTTGCTCTCTGGCAATAGTCCGTACGACCATGTACTGAGGGCATCTAGACTTTGTGTTCAAACAAATCCTCATCCATGTTTTAACCATCTCCAGGCATCTCTTGTCTGTGTCCAGGAGCACCGGTTCACACAGAGTATTCCACAATGCTTCTGCGAGTTCCGATAAGCTGTGTTCATATTCTTCTGCCATTATCCACCCCTATGTATTGCTAAGTGCAAGCTGAGAAGTTTGCTTTTTTTTGTCAAATCAAACCTTGGGCCACCCATATAGAGTATAGAGATTGTCGTCAGGTGATTCTTTAAGTGGATTACTATAAGATTAAAATGAATTTAGGAGTTTACAGCATGGTCCAGTTATTTGATTTAGCAGAGTCTGCCTCTAGTCAAAACGAGTCGGTCAAGAGCCGGTTTCACTCTTTTCGCCTTCTATTTAACTTGCTGAAGCTTAGGATAGACACTGTGTTCCTTACGTATTACGGTCGGTACAAGGGGAGGTTGATCAGTGAATTTGGCAAAAACATAGCTTTGAGAATCTCTCAGTTCAAATCTCTGTCTGAACTTGCCAATCGTGAGGAATTGGCAGCATTGTACATCAGAGGCAAAATCTGCAATATGCAAAGACACCTCACTTTGAGGCGAAAGAAGAACGCGCATCCGACACTTGCGGATGCTATCCTAAAGAACGCGGCAATTCTGGAACGCTTACAGACTGGGACGCCTGACCTGGATATTCTCAGAGGCTTTGAAGGAATAGCTGCCAAGAACTACTTTTCTACATTTCCGCACCTCATTTATCAACCGGCATTCACCTTCACGGGTAGAAACCGCAGGCCTCCGAAGGATGAAGTAAATGCCTTGCTATCTTTGGGCTACACTTTCCTGATGAACCAGGTGATGTGTGCGGCAAATATCTGTGGGCTGGATCCATATTACGGTGCCCTTCATGATCTATCTTATGGCAGGCAATCCTTGGTTTTGGATATCATGGAGGAATTCCGCCCCCTTGTAGACAACATGGTCATCACTCTAATCAATAGAAAGGAGATCCGTCCGGAACACTTTCGCTACAATCTCATACCCGATGATGAATGTGAACCGGAGGACTTGGACCTGGGCACAAAGCTCCTGCCGGTATCCCTCTCGAAAGATGGAATGAAGGTTTTGATCACGGCATTTTCGCATATGGTAAACAGTAAGTATCGTTGTAGCTTGCCCCAGGGGGAATGGATACTTAAAGACGTGTTTATCAATCAGATCCGCAAACTGATAGGTCACTTTGATCGAAAATCTACCTACGAAAGTTTTCTATGGCAATAACTAAGAGCCTCTATCTGGTTTGCTTTGATATTGTGGAAGATAAGTGCCGTTACAGGGTAGTGAAAACCCTATTGAAGTTTGGCTTTAGGGTTCAAAAAAGTGTCTTTGAATGCAAGCTGAACGACAAACAATACCTTGACATGAAAAACGAGATTGAAACTAGGATTGATTTTTCCAGAGATAGCGTTCGCTACTACCATATATGTAAAAAATGTGCCGGAGATATTCAGATTTCCGGCATGGGAGTATTCATTGAAGATGAGG
>JAZHDE010000025.1:0-8062 GCA_036584515.1 Candidatus Cloacimonadota bacterium
CAACGAAACCATCCAGGACATCCGACGCTATATCTTCAGATCGAGGACTTCGTGAAGCTGGCCTTTCCGCGCAAGAACAGCCGGAGTTGCCTCTCTGATGACTCGTATCACCGAGACAGAGGACTTGCATAATCCCAATGTCGTCAAGGTAGTTACTGGTTACAAGGGAGATGCTCTCTATTTCTCTCGCTCGGCGATTCCTTTCAACCGGGATGGTAACACTTCGTGCAGCTATTATCGCCATATCGGCGTTTATGCCTATAGGAAAGAGAGCTTATTGAAGTTCATAAGCCTGGCTCCTTCCCACTTGGAACAGATTGAGAAGTTGGAACAGCTTCGGCTTCTGGAAAACGGCTTCAAGCTTAGGATGGTGGAGACAGATTATCAGGGCATTGGCATCGACAGTCCTCATGACCTCCAAGTCGTGGCTGCAATCCTTAATCTACAGGAGCACTAAGAATGAAAAGATACTGTTTAACAACTCTTCTGCTCATTGCGTTGGGCTTATCTGCCCTTCCTCTGAGAATACACTATACAAACGATACTCACGGAGCTTCACTGCCTCTCACATATACAGATGGAGACAGCACTATCAGCCTGGGTGGTTACGCTGCACTGGAGTATCATCTCAATCAGAGCCGTGTGCAACATCCTCGCAGCATCTACCTGGATGCCGGGGATCAACAAACAGGCACGGCTTTTGCTGCCAGGAGCATAAATGGAATCACCGGAGCTGAAGTGATTGAAGTTTTCAATCAACTTGAGCTTGATGCCAGCACCTTGGGAAATCACGAGTTTGACAGCTCCAACAGCAATACCAAGGCCCTGATGCAGCTTGCAGATTACCCCTTTGTAAACGCTAATCTGATCCACAAGGATAACGGTAGTTACTTCGGAGACAGTCCCTATGTTACCATTGAACTGGAGGGAATCAGGATTGGTGTGCTGGGTTTGGCCCTGGTAGAGCTTCCAGAGAAAGTAAAGGCAGAAAACACTGCTCACCTCCAGATCCTGCCTTACAAACAAGCCATTGATAGACACATTGAGGAATTGGACAGGCAGAGCGACTTGATTATACTGCTCACTCATCTGGGACTTCCTGCCGATAGCCTTCTGGCCACAGAACTGGACAGCCGGGTAGATCTCATCATTGGTGGACATTCACACGATTGGCTTCCAGAACCTCTGTTGGTGAACGGCATCTATATCTGCACCGCCGGTTCACGTCTCGCCCTGCTGGGAAGCCTTGATCTGGAAGTGGAGAACGACAGGATAGCTTCCCTGAACAACAGGCTTATCAACCTCACCGCTCCACCTGAAGGCTATAGAAGCCCATTGACAGCTTTCGTTAAAGACATTGAAGAACAGATCAGAGCTGAACTGGATCAGGTAATCGCAGTTATCCCCCAGGATTGGACTCCGGACAAGTATCAGGAAACTGTCTTATCCCGCTGGATGGCAGAAGCTTTGAAGCAAGAATATGCAGAGAGCCATGCCCCCGATATTGCCATCCTCAACAACGGTGGCTTCCGCAAGATCATCAGAGCCGGAGAGGTAACCGTTCGGGATATGCACGAGATGCTTCCTTTTGAAAATTACGTTGGCTTCTTCACCTGCTCCGGTGCCGACCTGCTTAACTTCCTCGAGCTCAATGGCAGCAATATGATGAGCAGACCCTATGATATCTGCCAGACCAGTGCTCCTGGTTGGATAGAGCATATCTGTAAGGATTGGCACCTGCATATGCGCGAGCCTGAATACAACCTTGGTTCCGAGATGCTTCAGGCAGACAGAATATATAAAGTAGTGAGTCACGACTACGTGATCGGCCAGTGGCAAAAGTATCTTGGCTTTGAGCCCCAGAACGTGGAGCTCACAAATGAGCTCATCGTAGACGCCATGCTTCGGCAAGTCCGGCTTCAATATCCAGTCACTTCAGCACCAAACCGATAAGAGCGACATAACCAAACTATCCTCACTATAGCAGGGATCAAAGTCATCCCGGAAACCCTCTTGCCAAACAAAAAGATTGACTCCATTCTCCACACCTAAATAATTGGAGAATGGAGGTGATTATGACCGACGATTTATTTGAGAGCCGGGAAATGCCGGAATCAGAACAAGAACAGCTGAAGGAGAAGATCATAGACATGGACCCCAAACAGGCCAAGTTCTACGAAGATCTCCGCAAGAAAGCCAAGGATTGGACAAACGACAAAACCAAGGGAAAAGGCGGTAAACTTGCCGAGTATCTCTTCCTTTTGCCGGATTTCTTCATCATGCTCGTACGCTTGGCTCAGGACAAGCGTGTTCCCGGAAACAAGAAGCTCAAGATATTGGGCATCATAGCCTATGTGATGTTGCCTATAGACATCATACCAGATTTCATTCCCTTGGTGGGACAGATTGACGACTTGGTGCTGATTGTGCTGGGCTTAAACCTGATCCTGAACGACATCGACAAGAAAATCCTGCTCGATAACTGGAGCGGTGAAGGCCAGATCCTGGACATTCTGCAAAAGATCACCGCTGTGGCAGAGAAGTTCCTGGATAGAACCATCCTTTCCAAAATCAAGAAATGGCTCAGTAAGTAATGAAAGAACCCTTCACGCTTCTACTTGCCACCCACAATAAAGACAAGCTTGCTGAACTGATCTACCTGCTGAACGACCCGATGATCAGAATTCTTTCTATGGCTGATTTCCCCCAGATACCTGAAGTTGTGGAAGACAGAGACACAATTGAAGGTAATGCCTGCAAAAAAGCCTTGGAGACAGCCCAAGCCGCCGGATTTATCTGCCTGGCAGACGACACAGGTCTGTTCATCGACGCCCTGAACGGTGCTCCCGGAGTTTATGCCGCTCGTTTTGCCGGAGAATCCTGCAGCTATCAAGATAACCGGATAAAGGCTCTTGAGCTGTTGAAGGATACAACAAAAAGGCAAGCGGAGTTTCGCACTGCCGTGGCATTGGCAGCTCCGGATGGCATCATAAGCTTGAAATTGGGAAGAGTCAAGGGTAAGATCAGCAGCAGTGAAAAGGGAGAAAACGGCTTCGGCTACGATAGCATTTTTGAGCTGGATGAGCTGGGTAAGACCTATGCAGAGCTTGATAACAAAGAGAAGAATTCTCTGTCTCACAGAGCCCTGGCGATACAGGCTATCCTCCCGGTGATCAGACAGCTCACAGAAATACATTCCAGATAAAGATAAGATAAAGAGGTTTTATATGATTAATGCACAGATTTTCAGGCAGTACGATATACGCGGTATAGTGGGCGAAGACCTCACCGATGAATCCATGTATCTGATCGGAAAGGGCTTTGGCAGCTACCTGCGCAAAAAAGGCTTGAGCTCAGTAGTTTTGGGGGGAGATGCCAGGCTTTCCACCCCGGGATTTATAGCAGAGTTCAGCCGAGGACTAGTCTCCACAGGTTGCGATGTGATCAAGATTGGGATAGTAGCCACTCCGGTGCTCTATTTTGCCATCTGGAAGCTTCAAACCGATGGTGGCGCCATGATCACCGCCAGCCACAACCCTTCCCAATACAATGGTATCAAGCTGAATATGGGGCTGGGCTCAGTCTACGCTGAAGAACTTCAGAAAGTTCTCAAAATCATCCAAACCGATGACTACGAAGTTGGTGAGGGTTTCATCTCCCAATACACAGGAATTGATGATGAATACATGAATTATCTGGTCGATAACATCAAGCTAGAACGTCCTGTCCGTTTAGTCGTCGATGGCGGTAACGGAATGGGCGGGCCTTATCTACCCAAGGTTCTTCGTCGTTTAGGCTGCGAGGTGGAAGAAATATACACCGATCCGGACGGGACTTTCCCAAATCATCACCCCGATCCCACCGTCGAAAAGTATATGAAAGACCTCTCTGCCAAAGTGGTGCAAGGCAGCTATGAGCTAGGTATTGGCTTGGATGGAGACGCCGATCGCATCGGAGTAGTGGATGAAAAAGGTAAGATGCTCTTCGGAGATCAGATTCTAAATATCCTTGCCCGGGATTATCTAGCCAAAAACCCCGGAAAAGCCATCATAGCAGACGTCAAATGCTCCAAGAATCTTTATGATGATATCCGCAAACATGGTGGTGAGCCCATAATGTATAAGACCGGTCATGCTAATATCAAGATGAGGATGAAGGAGATAGGCGTCGAATTTGCCGGAGAAATGAGCGGACACGTCTTCCTGGCAGATCGCTACCTGGGCTTTGACGACGCCATATATGTGAGCGCCCGATTTGCCGAGATCGTCTCCAAAACCAATGGACCAGTCAGCTCCTATCTGGCCGATCAACCCAAGATGTACAACACCCCGGAGCTGCACATCCCATGTGCTGACGATAAGAAGTTTGAGGTTGTGGCTGCTGTCTGCAATGAGTTCAAAGCCGAGAACTACGACGTCAACGATATCGATGGCGCTCGCATCACTTTTGAGGATGGCTGGGGCTTGGTACGTGCCTCAAACACTACGCCGGTGCTCGTTACACGATATGAAGCCACTTCAGAAGCTCGAATGAAAGAGATTCAGGAATTGATCGAGAACAAGATCAAGAAATACCTGTAAGTTGCTCGTTATTTTATGTAAGAGAGTGCTTTATAGCGCTCTCTTCTCTTTTAGATAAGATGTCCGGTTTGACCCGCTTGGTTTGGTGTCCGGATGAATAGTCAAACCCCTCACCATGCTAAAATCCTTGTAATTCAAGCTCCTAGCTCCCTCGTTCATAGACATATTCGCAAAGTACTACAGGATAAGCGTTTCCTTAGCGTTCGCTAAAGGATCGCTAAAGCTACGCTAAGGCATCACTATAGAATCCTATCACGAACAAATAGGGAAGAACTTATCAGAAGAAGCAATCATCCTTAGAAGTGATTTGACAAAAATACTCTGTCTGATAACTTGCACCTGTGGGAATGGAGCTTCTTCAGGCCTGCCTGATATGCAAATAGATAAGAATTAAGGATAAATTATGCAAGAAATTCAAATTGATGGAAATAGCCTTAGTTTGGAAGATCTGGAGCTGGTAGCTCTGGGTCAGGCCAAAATCAGGCTGACTGACGCCAGCAGAGCCAAGGTTCAGACCTGTCGTGCCTTTGTGGATAAAGTGATTGAGGAAGGCAGGATCGTTTACGGCCTCACCACCGGCTTCGGAAAATTCAGCACTGTAACGATACATCAGGATCACATTGCTGAGCTGCAACTGAACTTGATCCGCAGCCATGCAGTGAGTGTTGGCGAACCCTATGACATCCCCACTACCCGGGCGATCATGCTTCTGCGCATCAATGTCTTAGCCAAAGGTCACTCTGGGATCCGTCCCCTTACTCTGGACACCCTCATTGAAATGCTCAATGCGGGAGTCCACCCCATAATACCCAAACGTGGTTCAGTCGGTGCCAGTGGAGACCTCTCTCCCCTATCTCATCTGGCTTTGGTACTTTTGGGTGAAGGTGAAGCCGAGTACAAGGGTAGCATAATGAGTGGTGCGGAAGCCATGAAGAAGGCAGGGATCACTCCAGTGGTTCTGGCAGCCAAAGAAGGGCTGGCGCTAAACAACGGTACTCAGGTAATGGCAGCCGTGGGAGCTTTGTCTCTCCTGGAAGCTGAACGTCTTTGCCAATCTGCCGATGCCATCGCAGCTATGTCCATCGATGCCCTGAAGGGCACTCCCAAAGCTTTTAATGAACTGGTGCACAAGCTCCGCCCCCATCCCGGGCAGATCGCTTCTGCAGCCAATATCCGCAAGCTCCTGGAAGGCAGCCTGCTCCGCGAAAGCCATCGCAATTGCGGAAACGTCCAGGATGCTTACAGTCTGAGATGTAGTCCCCAAGTGCATGGAGCAATCCGGGATGCTCTCTCCTATGCTCGTACTGTTTTGGAGACAGAACTCAATTCTGCCACAGATAACCCCCTCATTTTTGCCGAGGAAGAAGAAGTGATCTCCGGTGGCAATTTCCACGGAGAGCCTCTGGCTATCGCCTTGGATACTATGGCTATAGCGATCAGTGAACTGGCCAATATCTCCGAGCGGAGGATAGAGCAAATGCTCAACCCCGCTCTGAACCGCGGCCTCAGTCCCTTCCTCGCCAAGCGTCCGGGAATAGATTCCGGCTATATGATCGCCCAGCTTACCGCTGCCTCGCTGGTATCTGAAAACAAAGTACTGGCCCATCCAGCTTCTGTCGATTCCATCCCCACTTCCGCCAATCAGGAAGATCACGTGAGCATGGGCTCGGTTTCCGCAGTTAAATTGCAGCAGGTTGTCATCAATGTCAGAACAGCTCTTGCTATCGAACTTATGGTTGCCACCTCTGCTTTGGATCAGCGAAGTATTGCCAGCTCTCCTGCCCTGGAAAGCGTGAAGCTGGCACTCAGAGAGGTGATACCAAGCCTAGAGGAAGACAGAGTTCTGTATCCGGATATCAACGCCGCAATAGATTTCATGTATGAGAATCGGCTCCTTAAAGCCATCAAGTCCAGCGGAGTAGAGCTGCTATAATTAGTGCAACAAAAAGAGGAATTGCCATGAGAAGATCCAGAACTTTCCTGCTATTGCTGTTGATCCTGGTGATCGCAGCCTGTGGTTTGAACAACACCATGTATAATGCCAGAAAGTACTTTAAATCTGCTCAGGAAAGGCCTCTTAACTCCAACGGCCGGCCTAGTCCGCAAGCCATTGAGGAATATACCAAAACCATTCAGAAGTGCGGGATTATCATCTCCGAGAAGAAAGATAACCGGGAAACTGAGGAAGCGATCTTCCTGATGTCCAAAGCACTCTATTTCAAAGGTAACAGTGCATTTCAAGCCAAAGATCAGTTTGAGAACCTCATCCGTCTCTACCCCGAAAGCCGTCACATACCCGAAGCCAATATCTTCTTGGCGCGGATCTACCGTGAGATCAATCAACCGGCCGAGGCTGAAAGCAGGCTGGAAGCCTTCATCCGTAATCCCGGTTTTGCCAAACAGCACCCCAGAGCCTTGCTGGTGCTGGCAGATTTTGAGATTCAGGACAAGGATTATTTGAGGGCTGAGTATTGGCTGGAAAAGGTCGTGACAGAATATGCCAACAGCCCGGAAGCTCGTGAAGCAATCTTCCTGATCGGCAGAAATTACTATGTTCAGAACGACTATAGTAAATCCTTGGTTCAATTCCAAAGGCTCTTGGATCTCAGAAGGTTGGATAAGAATCTGAGGTTGGATGCCCTCTACAATCTTGCATTGAATCACTTGGAGCTGGGCAACGCCGAAGAAGGCAGAGATGCCATCAATGAACTGATCAAAAGGGAAATGCGCACAGATAAGCTGGGACAGGCCAGAGTGTTAAAAGCACGTATCCTGATGGCAAACAATCAGCTAGAAGCCGGTCAAACAGAATTGGAAGCCGTTATTCGGGATTATCCACGTTCGCCAGCCTCGGCAGCAGCAGCTTATTGGCTGGGAGATAATCACTTTTACAACAGGCAGGATCGTGCTTCTGCCCTGGCAAGTTACAACCGGGTGAGAACCGAATCTGCCAATAGTGAATATGTGGCTCTTGCAGCAGTGAAAGTAACAGCTCTGCAGCAACTGGGACAGAACTCCAATCTCAACGCCGAGACCAATCTACAGCAGTTTCTGGATTACTACTATCAAGCTGCGGATAACTACTTTCGTCAGTTCAATCTCCCGGATTCCAGCTTTATAATCTATGATCGCATCATTGCTCATAAGGATAGCCTGCTTGCCCGTAAGAACCTTTTAGAGGTTCAGTTGGACAGTTTGAACGTGAAGATTGACTCTCTTCAAGCGCTGAAGTTGGGTACTGTAGTTCCTGAAATAGTTCTTGCAGATAGCCTTGCAGCACTGCCTGAAGTGGTTCTAATTGATAGCTTGGCAACGCTAAGGGATTCCAGCGTCGCCGTGGTGGATACTTTGGAGATTAACCGCCGGATTGCTGGATGGAACACTGAAATCCAAAGCCGGGAGAACAGAATCACCAATCTTCAAACCGGGCTCTGGCCGGAAGCCAGTTCAACCCGGAGGTCGTGGCCGTGGCGGTCAAGGTG
>JAZHDE010000026.1:0-8095 GCA_036584515.1 Candidatus Cloacimonadota bacterium
ATATTCAGCGTCCTCCACTTCGTTCCGGACTTCCTGGCTACCTCGGGACATTCTGTTCCTGTTCACACAGTCTCGAAGGAATGACGATGCGCGGAGCATGGAGAAGAAACCTAAGACGCACCATGTTTTACGGCATGTGCAACGGTCTTGTCTATTTCTGGGATTAATCCGCGTAAATCATAATCATCCGCGTCATCTGCGTTCTATACGACAGCTTGCCACCGTAGCGGGCAATGTAGACGAGACCGTCTCCAATCCTGCGTCCGGGCGGAGGGTAGCTTGCTTGGATCAAATAGTCTTCACGCCGAACGGAACATCGGAAAGCTCCGCCAAGGGGCAAAAGGCAAAAAGGGGAAAAAGCAAAAATCAAGGGGAAACCCTGACGCAGCGGAAGCCTAGATTGTTGTAGCTGTCGGTCGCATAGTAGTAGAGCCGATAGGAAACGGTGCAGAAGTTGGGATAGCTGTGCCAGCTACAGCCGCGTGCCACACGGGAGGAACCGCTGGTAGCGCCATGTGGATCGGTTTGTGCACCACCGGGATATAAGTCCAAGATATCCCAACACCATTCCCAGACGTTACCTGTCATGTCAAAAATGCCCAGTTCATTGGCTGCTTTTGTACCAACATCATGAGTAGTTCCGCCTGAGTTTAAATCATACCAGGCCACATCATCGATTGTGTTGCTGCCACTATAGGTATAGCCCTGGCTCTGGTTACCGCCCCGGGCAGCAAACATCCATTCCAATCTCGTAGCGACAGCTTTGAGGGTGTGATTTCCGTTACTCAGGATAATCGGCTCGACATAGGGAATGGTGGGTGAGCTGCCATCCATTGAGTAGAAGATGCTGGCACCCGGGGTTGAAGAGAATATGCTGATAGCCTGTCCATAATCATAAGCGCCACCTTCGGGACTGAAGGTGGGTTTGGCGACCCGGTTCTTATCCGGTTTGGTAAAGATATTACAGGATGTTGTTGTTATCAACAGAACGGCAATCAGAACACAAAAGCCAACAAATCTGGTGTTCATTTTTCCTCCCTAGTGGATCAGTATTCTAATTCTGCAAGCTTGCTGATTTGGAGCATTATGTCAAGCGATACCTCAGCAAATCCAACCCGAGAAGAGAGGATGCAAGATTTACGATGTATAATTGGGAATGGAGAATGGAGAATGCACAATGGGGCCGGGGATGGCGCTAACCCGGTAAATCGGGTTCATTTAGATGTAGAGGCAGACCTGTGTGTCTGCCCCTACAGATCCATCCCTTTGGTCTGCCAACATCACACTGACTCTCTCGTCACAAGTCACTCATCATTCGTCACTCCTAAAAAAGCGACAAGATGTCGCTTCCACTATCTCTGCTTCTCTCCGTGTCCTCTGTGGTTTAAAAGGCTCATTCCTCCTTTACCCCTTGTGAAAACACCTCTTTTACTCTTTTACTCTGTTTTTACCATTTGAAACTCCACTTCCATTTCCAAGATTCCGGAGTGTTTCTGCCAAATCGGAGTTTGGCAGACCATTATAACCCTCTGCTTCTCTCCGTCATTCCTGCGAAGGCAGGAATCCATATTATAATGTATCCTCTGTGGTCAAAAAAAAAGCATTGACTAAATCATGCTCTAAAAAGAGCTTGGCTGTACAGTCAAAAAATAGGTGAAGGATTCACAATGCTCAAAGCAAAAATCTACGTAAGACTCAAAGCCAGTGTTCTGGACCCCCAGGGCAAAGCCGTTACACAATCCTTGCATCAGCTTGGGTTTCAAGATGTTATCGATACTCGTGTGAGTAAATATATAGAGCTGGTTTTACACGAAACCGATCTCGAAAGAGCCAAGGCCGAAATCGACAGCATTTGTGATAAGCTCTTGGCCAATCCCAATACCGAGACCTATGATTTTAGCCTGGAAGCAGTGGAGAAATAAGCTTGAGAATCAGCGTAATCACATACCCCGGTTCAAATTGCGATGCCGATGCACGTGAAGTTTTTGCCCTCAGGGGGCACTCCGTTCAGCCAATATGGCACAAAGATCACGATCTGGGTTCTCCCGATCTCCTGATCCTGCCCGGTGGTTTCTCCTACGGGGATTATCTGCGTTGCGGAGCCTTGGCGCGCACCTCTCCCATCAGCACTGAGCTTCTGAGCTTTGCAGCATCCGGCGGGATGATTCTGGGCATCTGCAATGGATTCCAGATTCTGACAGAGCTGGGCCTATTGCCCGGAGCACTGCTGATGAATGCCCACCTGCAATTCATCTGCAAACACCAGCATATCAGGGTGGAGAGCGCCAATAGCCCTTATACTCACGGTCTGAGGGTAGGCACCGCTCTGGATATTCCGATTGCCCACAAAGAGGGCAACTATTTTATCGATTCTGAAGGCCTTAAAGCCTTGCAGGATGAAGATCGCATCATCTTTCGCTATTGCAGCCCGGATGGCGTGGTGGCAAGTGAATACAATCCCAACGGTGCCATTGATAACATCGCCGGAATTTGCAGCGCCAATCGCCGCATCTTGGGCATGATGCCCCATCCGGAACGAGCCTGCAGCGATGCCGTACGCAACACTGATGGTAATAAAATAGTGGAAGCTATAGAGACCTATTTTGAAAGCCTTGCTTGATCTGTTTTATCCCCCTGCCTGTCTGGTCTGCCATAAAAGGATAGACAAGGCAGAGGAACAGCTCTGCGCCGAGTGCCGCAGCTCATTGAGCCGTCCCGATGGTGCTCTCTGCAAGAAATGCGGCAGCCCCATCACGGGCAGCTATTGCGAGGCTTGCGCGGATTTTAAGTATGCCTTCAAGCTCTGCCGTTCAGCCTTCCGCTATGGCGAAGTCGTGCGTCGATTGGTGCATAGTCTGAAGTATGAAGAAGAACTGGGTGCTGCAAACGTCCTCGCCGCAGGAATGAAAGACTATTGCACTGATAACCAGATTTTTGCAGATTACGACACAGTCATTCCGGTACCTCTGCACAAGGTGCGAAAACGGGAGCGGGATTACAATCAATCCGAACTTCTGGCTCGCAAGCTGGCAAAAGGCTTGGGCATCACCTGTTCAAACGCTGTGGCAAGAAAGCATTACACCGCCAGTCAGACCCGCTTGGGCAGGCATGCCCGCAGCAAGAATCTCTCCGGAGCCTTCCGGGTTAGACACCCAAAGAGCATCCGGGACAAGAAGATAATCCTGGTGGACGATGTTTTCACCACCGGTTCCACTGTGAATGAGATCAGTAAGCTGCTGATGGATCGTGGTGCCAAGCAAGTGGCAGTATTAACTGCTGCCCGGGCTTAGATTTATGAATAGAGAATATCAGGAAATAAACGTTAAGATATCCCAGGAAGAAGCCTATGATATGGTGGACAAGGTGGCACGTTTCATTGTGGAACGTCATTTGGCACCTGCCGGCATCCTCTTTTTGGAATCCGTCCGTCCCCTGCACGGGATCGGCAGCCAATTCCTCTATTTCGTTCTGCCTTTTGCAGAAATCCTCTTTGATTCTCAGAAGTATCAGCGCTTTGCTCTGATGATCGAGAATGAGGAGTATCTGAAGAGGCTGATCTCCCGAATGGATGAATTAGATGAAGAATTGAACCGGGAACGCCGGGAAAAGGCCAGATTGGTTCGCAAACGCAGAAGAGCCCAGAGAAGAGAGTTCTTCGCCAGACTTTTTAAGAAAAACACAAAGAATAAAGCTGAATAAGCGGAGGAATATATGCAATATGATGAAAAACGCCTCACGCGCATAGTTGCTACCGACTGTGGCAGCACCACCACCAAAGCCATTCTGATCGAATGGGTGGACGGTGAATTCCGTCAGACAATACGTGGTGAAGCGCCCACAACGGTTGAGGCTCCTCTCAATGACGTTACCAAAGGAGTGGAAAATGCCACTCAGGAGCTGGAAGAACTGGCTCGCCTGAAGTACAATAACCCCAATATCAAGTTCATGGTGGATGGCAAGTTTGTGATCCCCCGCCAGGGAGACATCGGAGTCGATGCCTACGTCAGCACTTCCAGTGCCGGTGGTGGCTTGCAGATGATGGTGACCGGTGTGGTGGCTTCCATGACCGGAGAAAGTGCCGAGCGTGCTGCTCTGGGTGCCGGAGCCATCGTGATGGATCTGATCTCCAGCAACGACAAACGCATGAACCACGAGAAGATCGAACGCATTCGCCAGCTCCGTCCGGATATGATCCTGATGGCAGGTGGTGAAGATGGCGGAACCATCAAGCACGTGGTCGAAATGGCAGAACTGGTTGCCGGTGCTGATCCCCGTCCCCGCCTGGGTTCTGGGTACAAGCTCCCTGTGATCTATGCCGGAAACGTCAAAGCACAGGACGACATCAAAAACACTCTGGGAGAAAAGGTTAACCTGATCCTGGCCGATAATATCCGGCCTAAACTGGAACAAGAAAACCTCGGCCCCGCGCGTGACAAGATCCACGACATCTTCATGGAACACGTGATGCAACAGGCTCCCGGCTATAACAAGCTGATGGAATGGACTCAGGGGCCGGATCACGAAAGCGTGCCGATCATGCCCACTCCCGCTGCTGTGGGAAACATCATGCAGGCTATTGCCAAAGCCGAAAACATCGAAGTAGTCGGCGTTGATATCGGTGGAGCAACCACAGACGTCTTCTCTGTCTTTACCGAAGATTTCGTCTTCAACCGCACCGTGAGTGCCAATCTGGGCATGAGCTACAGCATCTCGAACGTTCTGGCCTCCAGTGGCTTGGAAAACATCCTGCGTTGGGTGCCCTTTGCCATTGATGAGAGTGAACTTCGCAACATGATTAAGAACAAGATGATCCGTCCCACCACTATCCCCAGCCTACTTGAAGAGCTGGTGTTGGAACAGGCCATCGCCAAAGAAGCCCTGCGCCTGGCCTTTGAGCAGCACAAAGAATTTGCTGTGACACTCAAAGGAACTCAGAGACAGCGCGATATCTCCGAAGCCTTCAGCCAATCCACCTCAGGAAACACGATTGTAAACCTGATGACCCTGGATCTGCTGGTGGGTAGCGGTGGCGTGCTTTCCCACGCTCCTCGCCGCAACCAGAGCGTGATGATGATGATCGATGCCTTCCTGCCCGAGGGAATCACCCGTCTGGCGGTGGATAGCATCTTCATGATGCCGCATCTGGGAGTGCTCTCCGAGATCAGTGAAAAGGCTGCTACCGAAGTCTTTAAGAAAGACTGTATGATCTATATGGGCACCTGTGTGGCTCCCGTCGGCAAAGGCAAGATCGGCAAACCCGCTCTCTATGCCAAGCTGGAGCTCCCCGACGGACGCAAGTTTGAAGAAGAGATTCCCTATGGTGAGCTACGCTTGATACCTCTGGCGGAAGGAGAGGTTGCCAAGGCAACTCTGCAAACCAGAGGCGGCTTGATCCTGGATAAAGATAAGAATAAAGAACTCACCTGCGATCTGCATGGCGGAGTAGTGGGTATTGTTCTGGATACACGCGGCAGACAGCCTTTTACCCTTCCGAGCGATGCGGCTACCCGTATCCCGCTCTTGAAGAAATGGATGCGTGAACTCGACGCATATCCGAAGTCTATAATGGAATAGGAGGAAAAATGGGAAGTTCATATTCTGCCGGACTCACAGTCACTGATAGCATTATCCTGCGTAAAGAACGCATCTTGCCCCTGAAGGGACAAGTTCTGGTCAAAAAGGGAGACAAAGTCAAGGGTGAAGACGTGGTCGCACAGACCCTTCTTCCCGGCAAGGTTGTGCCCCTCAATCTGGCCAATAAGCTAGGTGTAACGCCTGCCCAGCTTGAGACCTATATTAAGATCAAGCCAGGTCAACAGATCACCAGAGACACCGTGTTGGCGGAAACCAAAGGCATTTTTGGACTTGGTTTTCTGAAGAGTGAAGTGCGTTCCCCCGTCGAAGGCGAAGTGGAAAGCATCTCCGCCGTGACCGGACAGGTGCTTCTGCGCGAACCCCGTATCCCGGTGCAGGTGAAAGCCTTCATCGATGGTATCGTGAGCGAAGTGATCGAAAACGAAGGCGTGATCATCGAGAATAAAAGCGCATATATCCAAGGTATCTTTGGTATTGCGGACGAGACCATCGGCGAGATCCACATGATTGCCCAAAGCCCCACAGAAGAGATCTCTGCTACTCAAATCAACGAGAGCTGCCGGGGTAAGATCATCGTGGCAGGAAGCTTCATTGGTCTCCCTGTGATCGAAGCAGCGCGTCAATTTGGCGTGAATGCCATCATCACCGGTGGTATCGACGATCAGGATCTGAAGAAGCTCCTGGGCTACGATATCGGTGTGGCAATCACCGGACACGAGAAGATCGGCGTCACCATCGTCTGTACCGAAGGTTTTGGTAAGATCAAGATGGCGGATAAGACCTTTGAATTGCTGAAGCGGTTCAATGGCAAGAAAGCCTCCGTGCACGGCAGAACCCAGATCCGTGCCGGTGTGATCCGCCCTGAGATCATCATCCCGCTCTCCTTCGAAGCAGAAGAGTTGGTGGTGCCCGAAGCCAAACTCCCTGTGCTGGAGCCCGGTGCCCTGATCCGTATCATCCGTCAGCCTAATTTTGGCAAGATAGCCAAAGTGACAGGTTTGCCGGAAGAGCTGACCAAAGTAGAATCCGAAACCCTGGTGCGTATTCTGGAAGCCGAGTTTGAAGATGGAACCCGCTTCAGAATCCCCAGAGCCAATGTGGAAGTAATCGAAACCTGATCACCTCAGGTGGATATATCAAAAGGCCGGTTGAAAGACCGGCCTTTTTAGTGATTAGTGATTAGTAATTAGAGGGAAAGTGTGGAGCTGGTAGTTGCTGGTTTTTTCAATAAGACTTGTAATTTAGAGGATTAGAAGGAAGAAAATCAGGTGAATCAGGTTATCAGAGTTCATTATACCCTGTTGATCCAGTCGATCCAGTTATCAGCGTCCTATTCGGTAGCTTGTCCACGAGCGATAGCAGCGAAGCTCTAATCTCTAATCCCTAATCCCTAATCCCTAATCCCTAATCACTAATTACTTTCTTTTAATCATCACCGTATAACCATCCAGCGCGGTAAAGCCCAGGCTGCTATACAAGTGGATCGCAGCAGGGTTATCTTCATGCACCTCGAGCTTGGCCTGATAGCCCAGCTCGGTCGCTATCTCCACAGAGCGCTGCAGCAAGAGGCGTCCAATCCCCTGATTCTGACGTGTGGGGGCAACTGCCATGTGGTGAATATAGAGCCGGCGATAGTCATGGCAGAGCCAGACGGTACCAACTGCTTCTTCACCGTCCATAGCCAGCAAGATCAATCCAGTATGATCCAAGTTATACTGCACGGATTCAAGGTCATCCTTGCGGGCAGGATTGGATATTCCTGTATCCAGCCAAAGCCGGGAAACTTGCTCAAAACTGCTTTTATCCAGACGCTTAAGCTCTAGTATGGTCATGGAGCATAGCCTATTCGGTTACCGGAGGTGGCGGAGTGGAACCATAGGGCAACTGACGGAAGTAATCCTTGTTCACAGTGAAACGCAGCATGGTATCGTTAGCGATGCCGTAGAGCGTTTTGGGATTGTCATCCATCATCAGAGCATGGCCATCTTCTGCCAAGTCCGCAAAGGTGAGCTTGCGTTTACTGCCATCGGTCAGGTTCAAAACCACAGTGCATTTGGGATTTCTGAATGCTTCCATGAAGCGGCTGTTATCACCATCAAAGAATACCATGGTATCCAGATTGTTCAGGATATTCAGGGCTCTCAGCAGAGGTCGGTTTTCGTGGTGAATCTGGAAGAGGTTGGCAGCATCCCGGTATATCCACTTGTCCTCCCGGTGTTCCAGCCGGTAGCTATTTTCCGGGTAAGTAACTTCAATACTGGTGATTACATCCTCAAAGATCCTCATCAGGACGGGAGAACGCCAGTTCTGAATGGCCCCGGTGTAAACTCTGCTCACCAGGGTGCGGAGCTGGAATATCTCGTTTGAGCCTTCATAACGGAAGTAATCGAAGCTCTGGCCAAAGTTATTGAAATACACATGGTCACGGAGCTTGTTCTTCTTATCCCAAACCATCACCTCAAGAGCCTGACCGGGCACCAGACCATAGCGTTGAACCGCA
>JAZHDE010000027.1:0-8088 GCA_036584515.1 Candidatus Cloacimonadota bacterium
TCGATGTAGGCCGCCCATTCTTCCCAAGGGATGAACTCACCCATAGCTCTCAGAGCAAAAAGGGGGATTTCTCCCCCTTGTATATCGTTGTATGGTTGTTTGTTACTTAATAATACGAGTGCCGGTCTTTCTTGCAAAAGCATCCACAATTTTATCGATGGAGGTGATCAGCACTTCCTTTCCACCACGTTCGATGAAGTCTATCGCTGCAAGAATCTTTGGACCCATGGAACCGGCAGGGAACTGTTTGTCTTCATAATGGCGTTTGGCATCGGTTACTGACAGGACGTCCAGATCTTCTTGATTCTGTTTTCCGTAGTTGATGGAGACCTTGTCCACTCCGGTCAGGATTACAAAGAGATCAGCTTCGATCTCCAGAGCCAGGAGTGCAGAAGCAAAATCCTTATCGATCACGGCATCGACGCCTTCCAAAGAACCATCAGCTTCCACATAAACCGGGATGCCACCACCGCCAACTGCTATGGCGATGTTGCCGGAATCAACTATGCTCTTGATGATGCTTGCCGGAATGATCTCCTTTGGCATAGGAGAAGGAACCACTCTGCGGTAACCCTTGCCGGAATCTTCTTTCAAGGTCCAGCCCAGGCTACGGGTGAGTTCATCGGCTTCTTCTTTGGAGTAATAGGTGCTGCCCACGTATTTGGTGGGATTCAGCATGGAGGGATCGTTTTTATCCACCACCACCTGGGAGATGATCGTGATAACTTCTTTTTTGATGCCATTACGCAGCAGGCAATTCTGCAGGCTTTGCTCGATCATATAGCCCATAGTGCCTTCTGTGGCTGCATTCAGGACGCCCAAAGGCAGAGGGGCAAGCCCTTCCTTCTCTCCGGCTTCCTGTTGTCGCAGAAGGTTACCCACTTGCGGTCCGTTTCCATGCGTGAGAGCTAAAGCATAGCCCTGACTGATCAGTTCCACGACTCCACCCAGAGAGTCTCTGGTGTTTTTGAATTGCTCCGTGATGGTACCTTTTTCACCGGCTTTGATGATGGCATTACCGCCCAGAGCAAGAACGGCTGTCTTCTTCAATTTAACCTCTTACTTTTCATAGGGATTACTTTGTTCAGCTAAAACGGGCAGACACTAAGGTCTGCCCGTCGGCATATAATCTATAGTGATTATTTCTTTTTCTTGATGTCTTTGAGGACGTCTGCGATGGTGGGCTTGCCGATCTCTTGAAGCTCGTACTGCACTTGGCAGGCGGGCTTCTTGATCTTCACGATGCGACGAAGGTCGATCGGAGTGGCAATCACGACAGAATCGCATTCTGTGCTATTGATGGTCTTCTCAAGGTCTTTGATCTGCTTGGCGCTGTAACCCATGGCAGGAAGCAGAACTCCAACTTCAGGATACTTCTCAAAGGTTTCTTTGATTTCGCCAACGGCCCATTCGCGAGGATCCACCAGCTCAGCACAACCATACTTTTCAGCAGCGATGACGCCGGCACCATAGGCCATTTCACCGTGGGTGAGGGTGGGACCGTCTTCCACGACGAGCACTCTCTTGTCCATAATCATCTCGGGATGATCCACAAAGAGCGGTGAGGCAGCTTCGATGATAGTGGCTTTCTTGTTGATGGAACGGACGTTTTCACGCACTTCCTGGATATCAGCAAGGTCTGCGCTGTCGATCTTGTTGATCACAACGACGTCTGCCAGATGCAGGTTGGTCTCGCCGGGATAGTAGGAAATCTCGTCGCCGGGACGATGAGGATCGACCACGACGATATTGATCTGCTTATCAGAGCAATAGAAGGGGGTGTCGTTGTTTCCGCCGTCCCAAATGATGACGTCGGCTTCTTTCTCGGCTTCGCGGACGATTGCTTCATAATCCACGCCGGCATAGATCACGCTACCCATCATGATATGGGGCTCGTACTCTTCCATTTCTTCGATGGTGCATTTGTGCGTCTTGAGGTCTTCCAGGGTTGCATAACGTTGAACTTTCTGAGCAACGAGATCACCGTAAGGCATGGGGTGACGGATGGAGACGACTTTCAGCTTTTGAGCTTTGAGGGCCTTCACGACTGCACGGGTGGTTTGGCTCTTGCCACAACCGGTACGGGCAGCACAGATAGTGACCAACGGCTTGGTGGTTTTAACCATGGTGTTGGCAGTTCCCATCATCATGAAATCGGCACCAGCGGCATTGACCATGGCACCCTTATTCATCACTACTTCGTGAGGTTGATCACTATAGGCAAAGACCACGAGATCCACATTGTTTTTCTTGATCAGTTCCACGACGTCAGATTCGGGATGAATCTTGATTCCCTTGGGATAAAGCTTTCCAGCCAGTTCGGCAGGATACTTCTTGTCGTCGATTCCAGGAATCTGTGTAGCTGTAAAGGCTACGACTTCATAATCTTTGTTATCGCGGAAGAAGACGTTGAAATTGTGAAAGTCACGTCCCGCAGCGCCCATGATAATAACCTTGCGTTTCATTGTAACTCCTTGATTTATATTGATTTGTTCTATTACTCTCAACTTTATAGTCTTAGCTTAAACGTCAAGGAGAATTTTTCTTTGATGTACCCTGTGATATCTAGCGAGTGACAAGAACCGCTCTTTACCTACCTTCCCATGTCAGTTCCCAGAAATCTCTTGACCGCTCCCCCAGCTTTTCTGTTTTGGGTAACAAATGGATACTTATGATGACAAATGATTTAACTGCGAAGAAGCGTTGCCTGGCCCTCTTTTCCGGAGGCTTGGACAGTATTTTGTCCGTTGTTTGGATGACAAAACTGGGTTATGAAGTGATACCCATCACTTTCAGCACTCCCTTCTTCCCCACCGATAAAGCCAAGGTCTCCGCCGAGCTCAACGGCCTCAATCTCGTTGTGCGGAACATCCTGCCGGAACACCTTGTGATGCTGAAGAATCCGCGCTATGGCTTCGGCCGCAACGCCAACCCCTGCATCGATTGTCACGCTCTGATGATCTCCCTGGCCGGGGCTCTATTACCAGAATACAATGCCGGCTTCATCATCACCGGCGAAGTGCTGGGACAGCGTCCGATGTCGCAGACCAAACGCTCTCTCACCACAGTCGCCAAGCTCTCTGGCTATGAAGACCTCGTGGTACGCCCTCTCTCCCAACAGCTTTTGGAAGACAGCCTCCCGATCCGCGAAGGCTGGATCAACAAAGAAGCACTGCTCAGCATCAAAGGACGCAGCCGAAAGACTCAGATAGCCCTGGCAAAAGAACTTGGTGTGGTTTCCTATCCCGCTCCCGGAGGAGGCTGTTTGCTCACCAATCCGGATTACTCTCTGCGCATCCGTGACCTTCTGGAGCACGATTATACCAGTTCCACTGAGATCGAATTGCTCAAATATGGCCGCCATTTCCGGATCAGTTCCGGGCTCAAGCTCATCCTGGCCCGCACCGGCAAAGAAATGGAAGAAGCCTATAACAAGTATCCAGATCAATACTTTATGCGCAGCCTATCTCACTCCGGCCCCTGGGCGATCCTGCGGGGAAAAGACTTTGGTGATGCCGATCTGCAGCTTGCTGCCAATATCCTCCTCAGCTATTGCGCCAAAGCCCCCGAAAACGCCCTCGTCGTTTGGGGCAGAGCCTCCTGCTTTGACCATGAGATACTCGCTACCAAGCTCCCCAGAGAGGCTTTCCTGCCCCTCTTGCTCAGCACCGATAAGGAGATTAAATGCTAAAGATAGAAGCACATGTGCTATTGGAAAACTTTGGAACCAATACCTGGCTCCTCTATGGAGACACCTGCAAAGAAGCCCTGCTGATCGATCCCTCGATGCCCTCAGAGCCCCTGCTCAAGCGGATCAAAGACTTGGGTCTCAAGGTGAAATACATCATCGACACCCACGGTCATGGCGATCACATCGGCGGCAACAAATGGTTCAAAGACCATCTTGGTTGCCCGCTCGCCATCCATCGTCTCGATGCTGCCATGCTGCTGGACAACCGTAAGAACTTCAGCCTCTATATGGATAGCCCCGTCGAGCCTGTGGCTGCAGACCTGATCCTGGAGGACGGCATGGAGCTGGACTTCGCTTCCCGCAAGCTGAAGATCATTCATACCCCGGGACACACACCCGGTTGTATCTGCCTGCTGGTGGAGAAGTTCCTCATCAGCGGCGACACCCTCTTTGAGCAAAGCATCGGTCGCACCGACTTCCCCGGCGGCAGCCACGCCGATATCATCCACTCCATCAAGACTAAGCTTTTCACTTTGGACGACGATACCATCGTCTATCCCGGACACGGTCCGCGCACAACCATAGGCTTGGAAAAAGCCAGCAATCCTTTTATCAGATAGGAGATACAGCATGACCCACGATCTCGTTCTAATCCTCGACTTCGGTTCACAATACACCCAACTCATTGCCCGCAGCATCCGCAAGATGAATATCTACTGCGAGATCCATCCCTATAACCTCTCTGATGAGGAGCTCAGAAAGCTTGCCCCCAAAGCTCTGATCCTTTCCGGCTCACCCGCCAGCCTCACCCAAGAGAACCCTCCCCTGCCCTCTCCCCTGATCTGGTCTCTGAATATCCCCATCCTGGGCATCTGCTTCGGAATGCAGCTTGTGGTGGATCATTTTGGCGGCAAGGTTGGCCACGCCGAACGCAAAGAATACGGCTCCGCAATGCTCCAAGTGCAGCAGCACCAAGGCCTGTTTCAAGACCTCAAACCCGAGGAAAGCATCTGGATGAGCCACGGCGATTCCATCTCCTCCCTCCCCGCCTGCTTTGAAGTTCTGGGCACCACAGCCAATTCTGCCTACGCTGCTCTAAAACACATTGATCAAGATATATACGCCATACAGTTTCATCCAGAGGTTGAACACAGCCCTTGTGGTGATCTGATCTTCAAGAACTTCCTGGTTGATATCTCCGGTCTCAGAGCCGATTGGACACCCGATTCTTTCATTGATGAATCCATCCGCAAGATACAGGAACTGGTTGGCGACCAGCAGGTTATCCTTGGTCTGAGCGGAGGAGTGGATTCTTCCGTCGCTGCTGCTCTGATCTACCGCGCCATCGGCGACCGCCTCATCCCCATTTTCGTGGATAACGGCCTGATGCGTTACCAGGAAGCCAAGCGAGTGCAAGAGAACTTTGCCGGCCTACCCGGCTTCAATATCCGCTATGTGGATGCCAGCGAGCTCTTTCTTTCCCGCCTGGATGGCATCAGCGATCCCGAAAAGAAACGCAAAATCATCGGCAATGCCTTCATTGAAGTCTTCGAGGCCGAAGCCCATAAATACCACAATGCCAAGTGGCTGGCACAGGGAACTCTCTACCCGGACGTGATAGAAAGCGTTTCCTTCAAAGGCCCTTCCGCCACGATCAAGAGCCATCACAACGTTGGTGGCCTGCCCGAAAAGATGAATCTCAAGCTCTTGGAACCGCTCCGGGAGCTTTTCAAAGATGAAGTGCGCGCCGTGGGCGAACAGCTTGGCCTGCCCCACCTCCTGGTGCATCGCCATCCCTTCCCCGGACCCGGTTTGGGCGTTCGCATCCTGGGTGAAATCACTGCTCAAAAGGTTCACCTGCTTCAGCTTGTGGATGAAGTATTCATCTCGGAACTGATCTCCAGCGGTCTGTATTATAGCACCTGGCAAGCCTTTGCCGTGCTGCTGCCCGTGCGCACCGTTGGCGTTATGGGAGATGAGCGGAGCTACGACTACGTTTGTGCCCTGCGCGCCGTGAATAGCGTGGATGGCATGACTGCAGACTGGACAGAACTGCCTTTTGACTTCCTGAAACGTGTCTCCAGCCGCATCAGCAACGAAGTGAAAGGCATCAACCGCGTGGTCTATGACATCAGTTCCAAACCGCCTTCAACTATCGAGTGGGAATGACTGGACAGTGACAAGTGACAAGTGACGAGTGACGAGAGATTCTGTGTGGAGCTGGCAGACTAAAGAGTTATTAACAAGGATTTAAGGATTGAAGGATTAGAAGGAAAGAAATCTGTGCAAATCTGCTCAATCCGTGTAAATCAGCGTTCTATAATCCTGTGATTACGTTCAATCTGTGAGACCATTGCACATGCCGCAAAACCAGGCGAGTATTAGGACTTACCTCTCTGCTTTGCGTATCGTCATTCCTGCGAAGGCAGGAATCCATGGGCGCTACAACCCGTTGTTCTACATCTGGTTAACAAGTGTTTGGATTCCTGCCTTCGCAGGAATGACATAATGTGAACATTAGGTGGTAATGAGTGTACTCTGACGGATTATCGCGGAATTTCTGGAAACGGGTTATTATTCAATAGTCTCAGAGTTCTATCCTGTTAATCCCGTCGATCCAGTAATCTGCGTTCTATCACGGTAGCTTCTTCCAGGGCGACAGCATCACAGCCCACTTCACCACGTCTATACCCCTCACATCCAGCCCAAGCCCAGCCCCAGGCAGAAGCCAACCACCGGATACTCTGAATTCAAGGCCGCAAAGGCTCTGCCGGAGAGCATCATTACCCGGCCTATGTGAGCTTGAAGCTCCAGCGAGACCGGGATGTAGAGGATAGTTTCGGTGCGATGGCTTGGATAGACATGACCCAACAAACCATCTAGATATTCCCCTTCTCCTATCCGGATTGTTCCGCTTTCCAAGCCTATAGAGGGTAAAACAGCATATTTATCTGTATGGAAAACCGGTCCAATACTCACACCTAAGCCATCAAATTCGTATCTGGGATCGTCAAGGATGCCCACAGCTTCCAGGTAAACCATGCCATAACCTTTTAACTGAATCCATGGTGGCATTTCCACCTTTAGACCAGCCTGGACACTCCGCATGCTTACCCCGTTGAAATCACCAAATCCATATTCAACATAAGCACAGACCCCAACTCCGGCTTTCTTCTGCACAACGAGGCTATCGAACTCATCCTCTGCCCACAAGGCAGCGCAGCACAATATCATCAGAGCTATCAGAACATACTTCATCTTCTCTCCCATCAGCCTATCCGGCTCTCTCTGCATTATGCAAATTCTAATCCATTTCACAAAAATATCAAACAAGATTGTTGAGTAACTCCCTATTCTTTGATAATGCTACGGTAATCCGTTTGAGACCACCCATTATTATCCAATAATCAGATCATGTCATGCTTACGACCGGAGTCCCCGACGAATCGCATGCGGTTTGAAAAGGTGAGAAGGCAGGCATCCAGTTAGAGCACAACAACAACTGAATAACTCAACTACGCAGAAGATAAACCATTAAAAAAAGATACTGGATACCAGCCTTCGCTGGCATGACGGTGCGTGTTTACTAGCTTTACTGTGTTGCTTAAGCAATGCGATACTTAGCTTTCATACAGTCTCGAAGGCAGGATTGACGACCTGCTGAGCAGGGAGTTTAAACCCAATCCCAGAGGTGTTTTACAGCTCTGCAGATCAGGAAATAGATCTGCGCTTCAAATCTCGTGAGTGTATCCCTCCCAATCCAGAACTTTTGGCAGCAAACCCGCCTCCACAGCCCGGCTGATGCTGATGCAAGGCAGGTCATGCTCATAGATGTATTCCCGGGTAATGGTGCGAAGATCGATATCGGGGAGGGCTTCTGCCATAGTACGCATCAATTTGCTATAGAGCACGCTCCAGGCACGGATCCCGGATCTGCGGTTGTCCCTCAGGCAGATATAGCGCAAGAGATAATTCTTTATGTCTTTGATATAGCCTTCTGAGGGATGCACCGCAAAGATTTGCTTGCTGATCGAGCCCAGAGTATGCTGCTGATCGCACAGAGTGGGATATTTATACTTTCGCACATACACGGTATTCAGATACCGATTGAAACAATAGACCACTTCTCCGGTCTTTCCGGTATATGACGCCAGACCAATTTGAAACTTCGCTTTCATTCTATCCTCCCAGGACTTTCTTGCTTCTATACATCTTAGACTTACTTTTAGGCCCAACTTACTGCATCAAAGTCATATTTTTTTGCCTTCTCTTGAAGGCAGCGCTGCATCTGCATGGATTGCAGGTTTTTATGGAGTTGATATTTCTTTGCACTGACTAATAATATCTCCATCACACGGGCTTTTCAGCCTGCTCACCCCTAAAAACCTCCTGTATAG
>JAZHDE010000028.1:0-7980 GCA_036584515.1 Candidatus Cloacimonadota bacterium
TGATGATACGGCCGAGCGTGGTGTTTCCAAGACCAATGAGTATACCTTGTCGCTCAGGACTTTCCTTTCAAACCGGGATTTTCTGGAGTTTGAATACAGGTACAACACCGTTTGGGGACCTCCCTATACTTCACTAACCAATCCCGCCGATGGTGGAAACAACGATATGGCAGCAGCCAGCACACTGATGCAGGGTGATTATCTGGCAGTGAACTACACTCATAACTTCAATCCTTCTTTCAAGATTCAAGGATCATTCAACTACTGGTATGGCCATGGAATCTCACACTGGGATTGGGAAGATATGGAAATCGACTTCATGGGTGAAAAGGGAGCCAAGGCATGGATTGCACTTCATAGCAGAATCTCTCAGAACCTATATATGACTCTGAAATTCAGAAACAAGAGCTATCTGGCCAAAGAGCTCCGCATTCGTGAATATAATGTAGACCTTCCCGCAGACAGCTATTGGGAAAGGGTTCAGCACAACGAAAACACCATCCGCTTAAATCTTGATTACCGCTTCTAGCAGGAGGATAAATGCTTTTTAATAAATCTCACAAGGTTTTCCTGATCACACTGATCCTGGTTTGCACAGGTCTCAGTCTTCAGGCTTGGTCTATCACCGACACATATTTCGGAAACAAGGTTGGCACCGTGGATCCCAGGGCTTTTGCCATGGGTGGCGCTACTGCCTACAACAATCTCAGTCCCATGGGTATCAGCAGCAATCCTGCAAATCTTACCCAAATTGATCGCATCTTTGGCTTGGCTGGGAAAGCTGGCTTGAACCGCAATGAGGACAATCGTGCCATCCCACTCTATAACAGCTTTGATGCCTATATTGACGATGCAGTGATCAGCTCCAATATCAACGAGTTCTATCAATACGGAGCTAGTGGCTTTGCCAATCTCCATCTGGGCAGACTTCGTTTGGGCGGTGGCTTGTATTACATTCCTCTTACCAGTTTCGATGGTAAATATCTGGAACAGATCCGCAACAATCGTGGCACAGATAACGATGGTTACCCAGAGATGATAGCCGTTAATGCCATGAACAACTCTGGTCTGGTCAACAAAGCCTCAGGTGTTGCCTCTGTGCTGTATCAGATTGACGACGAGATGAACGTGAGCCTGGGCTTTGACTTTGGCTTGATCAATGGTGATGTCGAACAAGTGAAGAGCATCCGTTGGACCAAATGGTCTGAAGATCAGGTTGGTCAGGGTGTGTTGCCGGATTCAACTTTTACCAATGAATTCAGTTTGGAAGGCCAGCAGATGAAGGCTGGCATAAGCATGCAACTCAGCCCGAGACTGGGTGTGGCAGCTATCTATACGATGAAAAGCACGCTTGACATGGCTGGTAGCAGCAGAACCCAGCAAGATGCCTGGCTAAACCACACGGCAGTCGATAACACAGATAACTACGATCAGGATTACGTCCTGCCTTCAGAGATGAGGTTTGGTTTCTGCTATCAACCCCGCAATGTAGTTCGCACCTGGTTCAACCTCGATGTTGAACAAGTTAAATGGTCTGACATCAGTGATATTTATGACGATGCTTACAACCTCTATGTGGGCGTCGAACACAGCATTCGCAACCGTATTCCCTTCAGAATCGGTTTCCAATCCGTAACCAGCTATCGCATCGAAGAAGAGTCTCAGACTGTGGGTGGAGTGGTAGTTCCCCTCAAGTGGGCAAAGAAAACCCTCACTCCCATGATTACAGCCGGTAGCAGTGTCGCATTGGCTCAAGGTCTTAGTCTTGACCTGGGCTTTGGCTTTGCCTGGCGTGAATATGAGAGCCTGGATCTCTTCAGAGACAGTTATTATGACGACAAAATCTACACGGGCAGCACCACATATGCGCTGTGGCCCAATTCCTATATTAACCTGACCGATCGGGGATGGGATAATCCAGATAAGGTTTCGGAGAATTTCATCAGCCTGATGACCGGTCTTAGCTTCGTTTGGTAAAGCCATGAGAAAGATATACATATTACTCTTGCTTCTGCTATTGGCCACATCTTGGTTGATCGCAGAAGATTTACGCTTGGACGTCCTCTGGTCTAATGATGTACACGGAGGAATAGACCGTGCCAAAGCGACCTTTATGAATCCCGAGTTTCCACCTCAACTGGGTGGAGGAGCTTCTGCTGCTACGCTGATCAAGCACGTCAGAGGTCTGGCCAGGGATGATAGATCTACTCTTCTGGTGGACGTGGGAGATTTCTTCCAGGGACGTCCAGTGGGTACGGTTACTAATGGAACAGCAGTGATAGAATACATGAATGCCATAGGTTATGAAGCCATGACTATCGGTAATCATGAGTTTGATGTTAATCAGGAGACCTTAATCAGCACACTCAGTTTAGCTGAGTTTCCCATCATCTCCTGCAACGTTATAGACAGAGCCACAGGGCAGATACCCAGCTACGTAGAACCCTACGTGATCATTGAGAAGATGGGAGTTAAGATCGGCCTTTTGGGCATGACAACCACAGACACAGAGAAGATGAGCTTCCCGGAAAACATAGCCGGGATCGATTTTATCGATGAGAAAGAAGCACTTACCCGGTGGGTGAGACACCTGCGTCGGGTCGAGAGAGTCGATCTTGTGATAGTCGTCGGTCATGCCGGTTTGCCTTATGACGTAGAGCCCACATACCTTAGCCGATACGATGCCCAAGGAAATCCCCTGGCAGAACGTACAGCTGTCTGGGGTTGGGATGCTCAGGAAATAGCCCGGGAAGTACCAGGTATTGATCTCTTTTTAGGTGGTCATATGCATCGTGGAGTGGCTCATCCTTGGGTTGATCCCGTCACCCATACCATGGTGATTCAGGGCTATGCTTACGGCTCCAATCTTGGTTGGATCACTCTTAAGATTGATTCGATGACCAAAACGATCAGCGGTTACGAGAGTCCTGCCCTGCGGGAAGGCTCGATGATCACACTCTTTGAAGACCAGTTCATTCCAGATGAAGAGATTGGTGCTGCCATTGAAGCCCAGGTTGCCATTGCTGAAGCCGGTATGGACGAGGTAGTAGGCAGCGCTGCGGTGTATCTTTCCAGAACCAATGTTGATGCGCAAAGCCTGATGGGGAACACTGTAGTCGATGCCATGCGTGCAGATGTGAATGCAGATTTCTCCTTCTTGAATCTGGGAGGAATCCGATCTGATGTTGCCTCCGGCCCCGTTACCTATCGCAGTATATTTGATGTGATGCCTTTTGATAATATGGTAGTAAGCTTCCGTTGCACGGGTGATTTTCTCAAGCGTGTTATTGAAGCCAGAATCGCCGGTGGACGCCATGGAATGATTGTTTCTGGCGGCAACGTGATCTATTCAAAGCGTTTTCCCGATGGTCAAAGAGTCACGAGCCTCCGCATAGGAGGAGAGCCTTGGGATCCGGAAAGGATCTACACAGTTGCCACCACGGACTTCTTGATGCAAGGCAATGCTGGACTTACTCTGCTCACCTCTGTTCCAGAATCGGATATCACCTATCATCAGATCAACCTGCGAGATTCCATTGTACGCTATTTCCGTAATAACAGTCCCGTCCGTACTAGGATTGACGATCGCTGGGAACGTAATGACAGCTCTACTCACAGTCCGGAGCTCCTGCCATGAAAGCACTCATAGTATTGTACTCCAAGACAAATCATACCAAAGGTTTTGCCGAGAAGATTGCTCAGCAGATACGTAGCAACGGACATGAGGCAGATATTCACCTCCTGGAAACGGTTATTCCAGTTCCGGATAACATGAACCCCACGTCGATGGATTTTGAGCTCAAACCAGTCCCTGATGTGGCAGTGTATGATTATCTTCTTGTTGGAACTCCTGTCTGGGCTTTCCGTTCTGCACCGTTCGTGCTCAAGTATCTCAGTGGTTTAGGCAGCCTTAAAGGAAAGAAGGTTATTCCCTTCGTGACCATGGGATTCCCTTGGGCCTTTTTGGGCGGCACAGCAGCGGTGAGCAAGATAGCTAACCTCGCACTTTCCAAAGGTGCAATTCCCCTCAAAGGCTCAGTAGTTACCTACATGCTCTCCAAGCCACAAGAGATTATGGAGCGTGAAGCCCAAAGAATCGGGCAATCCATCCGCTAAGAATAAACGATTAAGGTAAAACGCATGAGAGCTCCGGTTTTCGTGCGTTTTCTTATCTCCAGAAGAGGCTTGACACAAAAAGCAGGTATTCTAGGCTGTGATACTGATTATGAATGGAAAAGAAATAGCATTGCATCCCGGTTTCTTCACTATTGATGTGGAAGATTACTATCACATCATTGGTGTGAGTGGAACGCCCAATATTGACGAGTGGGACAGCATTCAACCCAGAGTGTCACACGGCTTTGCCAAGCTTCTGGAGCTCTTGGAATCCCGTCAGGTCAAGGCTACCTTTTTCTTCCTAGGCTATATTGCCAAACGCTTTCCGGAACTTGTTAAAGAGGCTCTCGCCCGGGGCCACGAAATAGCTTCCCACGGCATGTATCACCAAGAAGTCAGATATCAGACTGCTGCAGATTTCCTGGAAGATGCCAGAGAATCCAGGTTATTGCTGGAAGATATCAGCGGAACCGAGGTTTTAGGCTGGAGGAGCGCTGGATTCTCCGTGAATCAGGACACACCCTGGTTCTTTGAAAAGCTTCTGGAAGCAGGTTACAAATATGATTCTTCCATAGTGCCCAATCGAACGGGCCATAAGCGTCTCTTTGCAGCAGATGCTGCTCCGGCTTTTATCTGCACCGGTTCTGGTAAAATCTACGAGTTTCCCATTGGAGTAGCAGATCTGGGTCCGCTTCAGGTGGGCATGTTTGGAGGTGGATATCTACGCTTCTTTCCCAAACAGGCGATTGGTAAAATGGCCTGCAGGACGCTGCAATCCCGCCCCTTACTTATTTACATTCATCCGCGGGAATTGGATCTGGATCACCCCAAAATTCCCATGAACATCATAAGATATGTCAAGAGTTACATCAATATGTCCAGCGTTCCAGCCAAGCTGAACATGCTTCTCAAGATCACACATTTCAGTACTCTGGGAGAATACTATGCCCAACAATGCACCAAGCAGAACTGAAAGCTTTTTCGATTCCTACGCCACAGATTTCAATGCTATCTACGGCAACGAAGACTCTTGGTTTTCCGGTTTTATCAACAGAGTCTTTAGGCGAAGTATGCGCTTACGCTATGAGTACACACTCCAAGCCTGTGACCCACTGGTAGGAAAGACAGTGCTGGATATCGGCTGCGGTCCCGGGCACTATTCCATCGCGTTGGCATCAGCTGGAGCTGCCAAAGTAGTGGGCTTGGATTTTGCTCCCGGGATGATTGAACTTGCCACACAGAAAGCTTTGAAAGCAGGACTTCAGGAGCTGTGCAGCTTTCGTACCGGCGATTTCTTTGAGCTGGAAGAAACTGGGCAGTTTGATTATGTGATCCTTATGGGTTTTATGGATTACATGCAAAACGCTCAAGAGGTGATTGATAAAGCACTCAGACTTACTCGCAGGACTTGTTTCTTCAGCTTCCCAGCCTCAGGAGGGATCCTGGCATGGCAAAGGAAGCTTCGATATAAATCTCGCTGCCCTCTGTATCTGTATGACAAAGAAGAACTGATCCGAATCTTTGCTTCCCAAATGGACTTTCACTCGCAGATCATTAGGATAGATCGTGACTATTGGGTGAAGGCAGAGCGCAGGTAGACCAATGCATAGATCCCACTACTCAAACCTAATCTTAATGGAGAATCCTGAGCTTTGATCATACAAGTGCAAAAAATGATCAGAGTCTATCAGAGACGCATGAATCTCACCCGGATTCTGAGAGCAATATTGCAATGCCTGCTGATCTTTGTGCTGGGCTTGCACCTCTATTACCTCCTCTGGACTAATCTGGAAACTGGTTCTCCCGTACTGTTTTATTTCAATCTGGCGCTACGCTCTCTCTTGGTTCTGGTGCTGATTTATATTCTATTCAGAGCCACTCAGAACCTGCTTTCCCAGCTTGCCACTGCACGTTACCTGGATGGATGTGCACCGGAGGCAGATGACCTCTTTCAAAACACCTTGGAGCTCAAAGCCAAGGACAGCAATCCCGTTATTGTAGAAGCATTATCAGCCAGTGCTAAACAGAGGCTTCAGACTAATAAATATAAGCTTCCTGAGCTGCTTTCTCCCAAGCTTGCCCTACTCTGTATCACTTTCTTTGCCTGTATTGGAACCATCTGGAGCTTGGACTCTAACAATTTCTCCCGTGCATTTCGGCAGTTTTACACGAATAAAGCAGAAGAGCTTGTCTACAAAGATACAATAGAGCTCAAACCAGGATCCATACGCTTGGCACGAAATAGCCAGCTACTGATAGAAGTCATCAATCCCGAGCGGAGGCTGGAGCATCGTCTGTTCTACCGCACAGAGACCAGTTGGCGTGAATTGGCAATGACCGACTTCAGCTATCTCTTTGAAAGGCTGGAAAACAGCATGGAGTATTACGTGGAAAACGATGCTGCACGCAGTCCGACATTCAAAGTAGAGCTTGTGGATGAGCCCATTGTTCGCTCCTGGCAGCTAGATTACCGATATCCCGAGTATATGGGATTGAATCCTGTAAGGGACAGTCTTTCCTATGGCAACATCACCGCATATGCAGGCACACAGGTCAAGCTCGCCATCAGAAGCAATGTTCCACTGGTTTCGGCGACTATGAGATTCTCTGGAGGAAGCTCTCTGGAAATGTCCAGGCTTGATCCCCTGAATTGGCTCACACAGTTGTCGATCAATTCAAACCGAACTTGGTACATGGAGCTCAAGGATGAGCTGGGTAGAATCTCGCGTCCTGAAGAAAAGCAGATCACCTTGATTCCGGATAATCCTCCTCAAATCCGTATTCTATTCCCGGGACGTGACATCACTCTGGAGCAGGACTTGTTGCTTCCTCTCATAATCAGTGCGGATGATGACTTTGGCTTGCAAGATTGCAACCTGAAGTACCGGATCAACGATGGAGCTATCCAAACCAAAGCTATCCAGACCGTGATCAACGGTAAGCTCTTCAATCGAGATTATGTCTTCGAGATGCGTCCCCTCAATCTTATCCCCGGCAACGAGGTTTCCTATTGGGTGGAGGTTTTTGACAACTCGCCGGCTCATCAGAAGGCAGAATCAGCCGTCTTTAGAGCCCGCTATCCTTCCATGGAAGAGATCTTCCGTGAGATCGAGCGGCGCGAACGTGATAACGCTGAGGATTTGGAACAGGTTTCTGAACGCACTGGGCAACTACGTGAGGATTTTGAAGAACTTCGTCGTGAAATGCTGAATCAGGACAATCCAGAGTGGAGTCAACAGCAGGAACTTCAGCAGATCATGCGGGAACAGGATAGTCTCATGCAGCAGGTGGATGAAGTGAATCAAAACTTCCAAAACCTCATTGAACGCATGGAATCCAATACCAATCTTTCCCAGGATATGCTGCAAAAGATGCAGAGAATTCAGGAACTGATGGAAGAGATCAATAGCGAAGGACTCCAGCAAGCCTTGGAGCAGATGCAAGAAGCCATGGAAAATATCTCTATGGACGAGCTTCGCCGGGCAATGGAGAACTTCCGATTCTCGCTTGAAGATTTTGAATCGAAGCTGGAACAAACTCTTGATCTCCTGGAAAGCGTAAGGCTGGATCAGGCTATGCAGAAAGCCCTGCAGATCTCTGAAGAGATGGAGCGTATGCAGGAGAACTTGAATCAGAGAACATCTGATCAAAACCAGGATAGCCAGAGACTTGCTTCAGACCAGGAGAGTATCTCCGAGAAGTATGAGAATCTGATGCAAGAGCTGCAGAACCTGCAGAACATGATGGATCCTCAAAGAGACAGGGAAGCCCGGCAAAGCTTGGAGCAGTTGCGCCAAGAGATGCAGAATTCCCAGCTCAGCCGTGATCTCAATCAAAGCCAGCAAAAGCTTTCAGAAAACAACC
>JAZHDE010000029.1:0-8026 GCA_036584515.1 Candidatus Cloacimonadota bacterium
TGGATAGAAGCTTCCTGGATACGGTGAAGCCATCTCTGTATATCCCGGGATGTCCTGCTCATCCGCTCAGTATTATCCATGGACTTAATGCTCTGATTGGGAGGCTCTGATGCTGGTCTATGGTTTGATAGTACTCTTTCTTGCCCTTTTGCCTGCCCTGTGGAAGCAACGAGGGACATTCGCCCTGTTGGTAAGCCTTTCTTCTGCTTTGTGCGCTGTTGGCTACTGGGAAGTACTGATCTCTGCTGTTTCGCAGACTTACGCCTTGTCTTTACCGGGTTTGGGGAATATTACAGAATTGGGTTCATCTCCTCTGTCCGCTTGGTTTGGCTTGATCTTCTGCCTGGGCTTTCCCTTGGGAACTCTGTATGCTTTTGGATATCTGAAAGCTCATCCCACTGCGGGAGAAGCTTCACACCTTGTGTGGTTGGGACTGATGTTTCTTTCCATGCATCTGGTGCTGCTGGCTTCCAATAGTTTGGTCTTCATGCTGGCTTGGGAACTGATGAGTCTATCCTCATTTCTTGCTATTCTCTACGAACATGATAGTATAGAAAGCAGGAAAGCTGCACTTTACTATCTGATAACTATGCAAGTGGGGGCGGGGATACTGCTAATGGGCTTTGGTAAGCTCTTTATCGATAGTGGTACCTTCCTCCTGCAAGGAGCTTCTCTGGGCAATGTTGCCAAGTGGCTGCTGCTGATCGGTTTTTCCTTCAAGGCTGGCTTCTTCCCCTTCTACTCCTGGCTGCCCAAAGCTCATCCTGTTGCTCCCTCACATCTCTCCGGATTGATGAGCGGCCTGATGATCAAGACCGGTATCTTTGGAATCATCTGGGTGTTTCTGAACTCCACCTGGCAGCCCTGGGAGATCTACCTGCTTCTGGGAGTTTCTCTAGTAACAGCTTTTAATGGAGTTATCCACGCTTTGGCAGAAGACCATCTGAAGAAGGCTTTGGCATACTCTTCCATTGAGAACATCGGCATCATCGGGATAGCTCTCTGCTTCTGGCAATTGGGCTTGATTCTGGGAAATGTTGATATGGCTACTCTGGCTCTGCTGGGAGCGCTGTTGCACAGCTTCTTCCATAGTCTTTTCAAACCTCTGCTCTTTTACCTCAGTGGTAATGTGTTAATCGCTACTCACAGCCTGAATCTGAACGAACTGGGAGGACTGGACAAGAGAATGCCAGTTAGCTCAAAGCTTTTCATGATGGGAGCAGCCTCCATCTCTGCCTTACCGCTCTTCTGTGGATTTTGCAGTGAACTGGTGATCTTTGGCAGCATAATCAGAGGTTTTGGGAAAGATAGCCTAGCTCAAAGCATCTGTGCTGCTGTTGCCGGTGGAGTACTTGCTTTTGTGAGTGCCTTGGCTCTGATAGCCTTTAGCAAGCTCTATGCAATAGTGTTCTGCGGAGAACCACGATCCAAGAAAGCAGAAGAATCCAGGGAACAGAAGGGATTTCTCCTGTGGAGTCCTGCCATTTTGGCGCTGCTATGCTTAGCGCTTGGTTTTGCCTCCTGGTTAGTTCTTAGTTACCTGAGCAATCTAATTAACTGGCTGGGATTGAGCACAGTCACACTTTGGGAGCTGGTTCACACTCTCAAGCTTGTAAGTTTGTCCCTGCTTCTTATTCTTGTGGTCTTCATTCTGATCTATCTGCTCAAGAGAAGGCTTACTTCGGTAAGTTACCATGCCACTTGGGGCTGTGGGTATCAGAAAGCAAATCCCCGCCTGCAATACAATTCCGGAGCCTATACCGATCCGCTGTCCTACTTTCTGAAACCATTCTTGCAGAAGAAATGCAATGCAGAAGCTCCACAAGGCTACTTCCCAACAGAGGTGTCCAATAGTGAAGAACTGACTGACTACCTCGATAAGAGCCTGATAGGGGGACTAAACAAGATACTCAGAGGCTTTTTGGCTCTCTTTGCAGAGATACAGAACGGCCGTACCAATTCCTATATCTCATGGCTGATGCTGGCTCTTCTGATGCTGTTGCTTTGGGTTCTGGGGGCAAGATGATTCTCAACCTGATAATTATTCTGGTGATGCCCTTACTCTTCATCGGCATCATCACCAAAACAAAAGCTATCTGGACGGGACGAAAGGGACCAAGCATACTGCAACCTTTCTACACATTCTACAAACTTTTAGGTAAGAGCGAGATTCACAGCAAGAGCACCGGTTTACTCTTCAGAGTAGCACCTGTGCTGGCTTTGGTCTCTGTATTCTTTGCCGCACTGATGGTTCCTTTTGGAACCAAGACAGCCGTTCTGGGCTTCCGGGGAGATTTCTTCCTCTTCATGAGCCTCTTGGCATTATCCAAAGCAGTCATGGTGATCGCAGCCATGGAGACAGCCAGCAGCTTCGAGGGAATGGGAGCCTCCAGAGAGATGTCCTTCACAGCGTTCCTGGAGCCAGCCTTCCTGCTCATGATAGGCTCTCTGGCTTATTCAGGAGGGCTTCAGAGCGTTGGACAGCTCTTCTTTAGTCACACCGTGAACCTGCATGATTCCTGGAGCGTTATCATTGCGGTACTAACTGCTTTGGCCCTGTTCATTATGCTGCTGGTGGAAGGAGCAAGAGTGCCTTTTGACGATCCTGCAACGCATCTGGAACTCACGATGATTCATGAGGTGATGGTGCTGGATACCAGCGGAGTGAACCTGGCTTTGGTGCACTACACAGCAGCTCTCAAAATATGCATCTACGCAGCTTTGATCAGCAACTTCCTGGTTCCTGGAGAACTGAGCGGCATCCAGATTCCCCTCATCTTCCTGGGAGGAAACCTCGGTTTGGCTCTAACCACAGGCCTACTTGAATCCGTTCTGGCCAGATACAGAATCATTCGCAATCTGGAGCTGGTAATCATCCCTCTCTCCATTGCCCTATTGGTGCTGGCAGCTTTAATCGTTAACCATCTAGGAGCTATCTGATGACTGACATTCTGCTTATTCTCTTTGGAGTTTCTCTGCTTTTTGCTTCGATTACCAATATGCTCCGTGGACTGGTGCGCATACTGATCTGGCAAGGCCTGATCCTTTTTGTGCTGACTGTCCTGAAAACCAATGAGATAAACCTTTGGGAATTTATCTTTGTGGCAGTGGAGACCATTGTTTTCAAGGCAGTCCTGATCCCCTGGTTCATCAGCGACACTATCAAGAAGAACAATACCAAGCGAGAAGTCGAACCCTCGGTCTCAAACTTCTTCTCTCTGGGGATCATGACCCTGATCTTTGCCTTTAGCTTCTTCATTGCCCTATGGAGCGATAAGGGCCTGGCGAATCTTTACCCCATGCACTTTGGCATTGCTTTTGCTGCTATCCTGAAGGGGTTGTTTATCATCATTGCAAATAAGAAGCTGGTCACTCACCTGATGGGTTATCTCATTATGGAAAATGGAATTTTCCTGCTCTCACTGGCTATAGCCAGCGAAGTCCCTGCTGTGGTAAGCTTGGGAGTCTCTCTGGATATCCTGCTTTCCATCCTGATTGCCGTGCTATTCATCAACCGGATCAGCAACACTTTTGAAGAAGCTCATAGTGATGAGCTCTCCACTCTAAAGGATTAAGCCAATGACCTACTTTAGCTTATGGCTCTTCCCAATCATCGCCTCCCTGCTCATTGTGACGTTTCAGAATAAAAACCTGAACCGCATACTGATCCTGTCTCACAGCCTCCTGCATCTTGGATTGGGTTTGGCTCTGTTGTTCCCCAGCACTGGCCTGGCAGCCTGGTTCAATGCTGACCGCTATGCCCTGATCTTCTTCCTGGTCACCGCCATCCTTTATGCTGCAGCTGCACTTTATCCGCTCACCGGACACAGCAAGCTCAGTTCCCGGCAGAGCAGTATCTACACTATCTGTCTGATGGCTTTTGTCGCTTCTATGGATTCTGCCAATCTTTCCCAAAACCTTGGCTTGATCTGGGTCTTTGTGGAGACCACCACCCTGGCCAGCGCTATGCTGATCAGTTTTGAGCACCATAAGCAATCCCTGGAAGCTGCCTGGAAGTATCTATTTATCTGCTCAATTGGCATTGCCTTGGCTTTTGTGGGGATACTGCTGCTCTTGGTAGCCCAAACTAGTCATCCCAGCCTGGTACTTTCCCAGGTTTCCGGCAGCATTGGCAGCATCTCTCCGTTTTGGCTGAAGCTATCCTTTGTGTTTATGCTCATTGGCTTCGGAACCAAAGCAGGCTTTGCTCCCATGCATTTCTGGCTCCCGGATGCTCACTCTGAAGCTCCTGCTCAAATCTCCGCCCTTCTCTCAGGAGCTCTGCTCAACACTGCCCTGCTTCCCTTGCTGAGAATGCAGGGACTGATGAACGCTGCAGGACAGGCTAAGCTAGCCTCTCAGTTAATGCTTGCTCTGGGAATCCTATCAGTCTTTATCGCAGCAGTTTTTATGATCAGGATAACCAATTACAAGAGGATGCTGGCCTATTCCTCCATAGAAAACATGGGCATAATCCTGATCGCCTTTGCCTTGGGAAAGACGGCCGAGACAGCAGGACTGATCCACGTGATGGGACACTCCCTGGTGAAAGCAACCCTTTTCCTGACCTCAGGAAATCTCTACTTTGTGTTCAAGGAAAAGGACTACACCAAGTGCTCCTCTTTGCTCTCCCGCCATCCCGCCAGTGGCTGGCTCTGGCTCCTGGGATTTGCCTTCATAATTGGGCTGCCCCCCTCTCCCCTCTTCATCAGTGAATTCTATATAGCCATTGGACTATTGGGAAGCGCAAACTATCTGGTTCTGGCCCTCTGGGTAATTCTCCTGGCTGTGATTGCCTATGGATTTGGCCGAGCTGTTCTGACCATCGGCATGGGTAGCAATAAGGAGAGGGAAAAACTACCACTAATGAGCTATCTGCCGGGATACCTTCTGCTTGCATGTGCTATCATGGCACCCGCAGTAGTATTGAGAATCCTGGGCGGATAAAACAATCTCGCAGCTCAATTGCCAGAGCTTGCTTTACTGATACAGGAAGCGTTTGATCTTCTGGGTCGGAGTCTTCTCGAAGGGTTCCTTCTGCTCGATAATCTGGTGAATCTTGGAAAACGAAGCAACAGATGAATTGACGTAGTTACGGACATCTGTCAGCAGCTTTGAGGTGATCCTCTCAGCCTGAATACTGCTCATCTTGGTGAGATTGTGAATCTTATCAAGTTGCTCGTAGTTTAGAAAGACTCTGGCAATGATGTTCCCGCCGGATTCGTAAACCATAGATTCGAGCACCATTTCGTGTTCGTTGATCTTAGCTTCGATCTCCTCGGGATAGATATTTTCGCCACTGGCAGCCACAATTACATTCTTTATTCTGCCCTTGATATACAGATAGTTCTTTTTCTTGATAATTCCCAAATCACCCGTCTTAAAATATCCATCATCCGTATAGGCCTCCAGAGTCCTCTGTTTATCCTTGTAATATCCCATCATCACGGTATCACCTTTGATCTGAATCTCTCCCACTCCGGTCTTGGGATCAGGATTGGCAATCCGCACCTGCAGAGTATCCAGAATCGTACCTGTGGAGCGGAACTTCACCACTGCTGGAGTACAACCGGCAATCAGAGGAGAGGTCTCAGTGAGTCCATAACCAATTGCATAGGGGAAGCCGGCCTCAAAGAGAAAACGCTCCACTTCCCAGGAAAGCAGTGCTCCACCGATTCCATAGAAATGCAGAGCTCCGCCAAAGGTCTTCATGAGTTTCTTTCCCGCCACCTTGTGTAAAAGCTTCCGCGTTGCAGGAATCTTGTAGAGCTCTTTGAAAACAAAGTTACCGGTGAGTTGAGGATGCACTTGCAGCTTAAAAATCTTCTCTATGATCAGAGGAACAGTCAGAATCATGGTGGGACGGATCTTTTGCATCGCAGGAATCAGGATACGAGCTGTGGGAGGTTTATCCAGATAGTAGATGCTGGCTCCTTGCATGATGGGGATAATGAAGCCTATTGTGCACTCATAGGTGTGCGAAAGAGGCAGGATGGAGATAAGGCGGTCTGTTTCCACCAAATCCTGAATTCCGAGCGTGAGTATGGCATCCAGAACCAAATTCTTGTGGCTCAGCATCACGCCCTTGGAACTTCCAGTGGTACCAGAAGTATAGATAATCGCAGCCAGATCGTTTTCCTGAACCTCCTGCTTCATCAGCCCCAAACCCTTCATTGCCTTCTTCTTCAGGCGATTTAGCTGCATTCTCTGCTCAAAGATGAATTCCTTCAGGGTCTCTTTGGGTAGATTGGCTGTAATGGGTTTGAAGGTGTCCAAGTTTATCAGAGTTGGAAAAGGATCGAGATCCGAGTAGCCGATCTTTTCATACTGGCTGGTAGAAACAAAGACCACCTTGGCGCCACTGTGCTTTAGAATGTGTAAAATCTCGTTGTTGTGAAAATCCACCAGGATTGGAACAACCACAGCACCCATGGAAGTGATAGCAAGATAAGCTATTCCCCAATTTGGCATATTCTGGCTGAGAATAGCCACCCGATCCCCAGGAGCAATACCGTTTTTATCCAGCAATTCAATCAGATCATCGATCTGATCTCTCAATTCTCCGTAGGTGATTGGCTCTCCATCGACCATCGATAGGGCCGGGCGTTCGGGAAACTGCTCGCAAGTACGGTCAATCATGGCTTTCAGGGTGAGTTTATCCAGCTTTTTCATGTTCCATCCTCTGTGAAAGTTCTTATCAAGAAATAATAAGCGATAACTATAGTATTGCAAGAAAATCTCCTATTCTCCACATACTGTACCGGCACAGTAGATTGAGCGCCAATATCCAGCTTGACAGACAACCCGCTCAGACCAGAATGACGCAAAATCTACTCAGGAAATGGTGATATGCCGGACAATCAATAGTCTAATCCTTCCGAAAACTGATACTTGGTTCAAACGGAACTGAGCCCTCTGATGCTTTTGCGTCACCGGCTCAGTACTTGGATTATTAACCCTAAACACTTATGGAGTATTATTATGTCCGAAACTATGCTTGCCCCCTGCGGAATAAATTGTGCCCTGTGTGACACCTATCTGGCCACCATAGCCGATGATGACAAAATGCGTCAGGCAGTGGCAGATAAGTGGAGTGCACTCTTCCATCACCCCTTCCGAAAAGAGGATATCAATTGCGTGGGGTGCACCAATGACGGTATCCACGGAATCTACTGTGGAACCCTCTGCGAGATACGTCCCTGTGCCCAGGCAAAAGGAATAAGTGACTGTAGACAGTGCCCGGATTACCTCTGTGAACCACTGAGGAAGAATCTGGAAGCTTCCAGTCAATACATAAAAGACTAAAACGATATTAACATGTGGAGAGCTTCCCAAATAGTGGGAAGCTCTCCCTGCATTCACACTGCATCCTCCCTAATTCAATTCTTTAGCGATGCCTTAGCGATTCTTTAGCGATTCTTTAGCGAATGCTAAGGAAACGCTTATCCTATAGTAAGTTAACTATATTCAATGTATAAAGGGCATAAATGGGAAGGACTTATCTCCAAAGAGGGATCGATTTGTACTGAAGACAGTGTGCTGCTCGCATCTTATTGTGGTTCAGACAGAATTGTAGAGTTTGGAGGTTATTGAGGGTGGAGATTCACTACAGAGGCTCACCTCCCCTCCACTTTCCCAAAACAACGGAAGATAATTGCTTAAGGAAAGTTCTTGACATTGGAGGCAGGTCTAAAATCCTGTCATTCTGTAATAAAACCGTAAAGGAGAATCGATGAAGACCCTAACCCCTAAACCGGGTGAGATCACTCAAGCCTGGTATTTAGTCGACGCGACGGGTATGACTCTTGGTCGCTTATCCACACGGGTAGCCTCGATCTTGGCCGGTAAGAACAAACCTTACTATGTGCCCAATATCGATTGTGGCGATTACGTCGTTATTATTAACGCCGAGAAAGTTCGCCTCACAGGCCTGAAGACCATGCAAAAGGTTTATCAGACCTATAGTGGATACCCCAGTGGAAGAAAAGAAATACCCTTTGCCAAAGTCCTGGAAGAGCATCCAGAG
>JAZHDE010000030.1:0-8017 GCA_036584515.1 Candidatus Cloacimonadota bacterium
AATCTTTATAATGATTTCGAATCATTTCTGAATTGATTTGGACTCGCTCTTTTCTTTGCATTTCCACTCTATAAACTGATTTAAAGATCTGGGTCCGCCTGAAAATTGCTATGTTCAAGCGAACGTTTAGCCATATTCCGAAAGCCTGTTTTTTTGTCAATAAGTTTTTTCTAACATTCTCCGCAAGGCTGACAACACTAGTGGCTATCTGGCTATCAGCTGAAGCGATATGAAAGAAGAACTTTTTTTTGACTCGCTGTGGTTTTGTCGGGATTGAGAGTAGAAGCATCATGAAGGTGATCTGCTTTTACCTTTGCACCTCCACTATTGTGCAGCATAGGACATCCGCAAACAGGCACATGGGAGGCTTCTCCGAACGGGGTAAAAAAACAAATAGCTCTCCGATAAGGAGAGCTATCTGCTAATTGACAGAGGAGGGGATTAGAGTCCCAGCTTCTCTATGATCTTCTCTTTTTGAACCAGGCCGACCAGTTGATTCACCACTTCGCCATCTTTGAAGACGAGAAGAGTGGGGATCGACATGATCGAATAGCGGGAGGAGACATCAGGGGATTCGTCGATATTGACTTTGACTATCTTGACGCGTCCCGCAATTTCGGCTTCCAGTTTTTCCAGGATGGGATTGAGGGCTTTGCAAGGTCCACACCAGGGAGCCCAAAAGTCGACCAGTACAGGGATATCGGATTTTAGAACTTCGGCTTCAAAGTTCTGGCTGTTTACCATGCTGGCCATAAGTCTTACTCAACAATAGCGAGGATATCGCTTTTGGAGAGAATGAGGTACTTTTCGCTTTCGATCTCAATCTCCGTTCCGGCATACTTGCCGTAGAGCACGGTGTCGCCCACTTTGACTATCTTCTGCAGGTCCTCATCGGTGCCCACAGCTACAACTTCTGCCATCTGAGGTTTTTCTTTGGCGGTATCGGGAATAATGATCCCTCCCACCATTTTTTCTTCTGTGCTGCGGTTAACTTTAACCACCACATGATCTTCGATAGGTCTAAGTTTCATCTTGTAACCTCCATGTTAAATTTATGATCTTGTAATTCTAGTATAATCGGAAACCGATTTCTTAGCAAACACTAATTCTGAGTGCTTATTTTTCGTCAAGCCTTATCTTGGGCTTCTTCCCAATCAATAATAGAAATGGGGTGACCAGTCCGGATTCTGGCGGGGAAGCATATCAAAGAGATACCACAAAGAGCAGAAATCATCGCCTGGACCCAAATAGGTCTTCCCGTGATGCAGAATCTCACCCTCCTTTCCTTTGGTTAGAATCGAGATTCCGGGATAGAAGCTGCCATCCTCCAGCTCAAAGCCGAGGTCTTTCTTAAGAGTAGAAGCCCGGGTTGAGACTATCTCAAAGTTCCAGTTCCTCTCTGATGCAAAGGCATTCATCATGGAAACCTCATCCGGACTTGAGACGACAAAGGCCGCCCGGCTAAGCAGATGCGGCAGGATGCCGTTGAATCCATCTGCCCACAGTGTGCAGTAGGGGCAGGAAGAGCCCATATTGTGGATCAGGATCATCTCGTCATGTTCTCCAAAGAGCTTCAAAAGATCAGTTTGTGAGCCGTCTCTGCGCAGAAGTCGGTAATTCTGAATCTCAAACGGTCTTGCTGTTCTCAAGAGCTCATACATCTCCTTCTTGCGCTCTACTATCTCATGATACAGCTCCATCACCCGTTTATCCAGTGGTTGAGGTTCAGCAGGTGCTTGTTGCCCCTGTGAATTGAATTGCATCAAACCAAAGAGATTGCCGTCCGGATCCTGTAGATAGGCAAAGAGCCCGACCCCGGGAATCATCTCCTTGGGCATCATTATCTTGGCGCCAAGCTGCACTGCTTTTTCCAGATACAGATCGATATTGGTGAGGCTGATTACATTGGATGAAACAGTATCCGATCCCTGTTTTGGCATGATAGCCCCATCTATACCAGTAGCAGGATCTGAGCCTGTCATCAGGAACGTGTAGGGAATGCCACCCTCCCACACTTGAGCTTTCCATGCCAGCACCTTGGAGTAAAACTCAGCAGAGTCTGCCATGTCTGAGGCGGGTATTTCAAAATGCACCGGGCGACCTGCCGAAGCCTGAGGTAGTCCTTCTGGAACTGATTCCAACAAGACCTTGCCCAGATCCCCTCCTGATTGCATAAGGGTAAGATAGTTGCCGTCTAAATCTTTGATCCAGGCGAAGCTGCCCTGGCCGGGAACGTCCATTCTGGGATTTGTGATCTGGCCACCGTGCTCCAAGACCAGTGCCAGCCGTAAATCCAGATCATCAACAACTACGATATTAACGGCGCTATCCATGTGCCGCCCCATCACCAAGCCCTGCAAGCCGGGCTCGTCCATTGGACCGGTTAACAATACCCATAAGTCCTCCATCCCCTTGAGTGGAGCGGTGGTCCAACCAAAGAGCGTGGAGTAGAACTGCGCCAAGGCTTGCGGATTATCCGATGGAAGCTGAAAAAAGAGTGGTCTGTTCATTTTATCTCCAAAAGTCAGATTGTCTGCTTATGGAGACATTATACTTTAGAAGTGCCTTGGTTCCAAGAGCTGAATTGAGAACTACACACTGACTCAGCACATCTTCGCATAACATGTTTCAAGGCAAGCAGATAGCACCCTCATTAAGCTTATTATTGATAACTTATTACAGGATAAGCCATTCCTTAGCTTTCGCTAAAGAATCGCTAAGGCTACGCTAAAGAATCGTTAAAGAATCTAAGGAGAGAGGAAGGGGAAAGCGACAAGATGTCGCTTCCACTATAGAAAAAAGGGGGCGGAACTTCGGGAAGCTCCGCCACAGGCTATTGATTACCAGTTATTTCTTAACGGGAATCCAGATCTCATAGACGGAGTCCTCGCTTCCAACCTTGAAGCGTTCGTCATAGACTTCCAGGGAATCTGCCTCTGCCATCTGATAACCGCTATCTGGCAACCACACGGCATAGATGTACTCGTAAGTTTTATGCAGGGTATCCAAGAGTCCATGGTGTTCAAAGACGGCATAATGTGCTTCTGGCACTTCATGGGCGATCATGTCATCAGGTATGGAAGAAGTATTGTCTACTTCCATGCCGGCGATAAAGGTGAATATCTCTGCTTCAGGATCGGAATCTTGGAAAACGCAGACCTGGTAAGCTTTGCCCTGGTCTGCCACTGCCGGGATCTCTTGCACCCGGGTACTGAATTCATTCCAGAGCTTATGCAGGGATTCTGAGGGATTGGAACGGCAGGATACGCCGATCACTTGGAAGGCGGCTTTGTCGATAAATCGGACATTCATGTTTTTCACTCCTGTTCTTAGATGTTTGAAGCTCTTATCCAGGCTGATAGCCGGGAACTTGAGCAGCGGAGCAATCTGTCGTCTGAACCTGCCCGGGCTAAGCTTGGTGACAGAACTGAATGAGCGGGTGAAGGCTTCCTGGGATTCGAATTGATATTCTCTGGCTATCTGGCGGATGGGCTTGGTGGTGTAAAGCAAAGCATGGGAAGCTTCGCTGAGCCTTCTCCTACGTAGATAGTCGTTTACGCAGTAACCGGTTAGAACTCTGAATAAACGGTGAAAATACCACTGCGAGTAGTTTGCTGCATCGGCGACATCTTCCAAGGTTATCTTGGAGGTAAGGTTCTGCTCGATGTAGAGCAGCGCTCGTTCCACATTGGCCTTTGTGCTCATCTTTTTCACTCCACTTTGCGTTTTTGATTGTCCTTGCTGTAGCTCAGGAGTAAAAAAGGGTCAAGTGAATAATCTGCTTTTCTCACTTTTGTAGTCCCAGGGGGTTTGAATAGCGGATTGGACGAGCACTTGATGAAGTGCCATAATCAGCGCTTCAGAGCATAAGCGTGGTTAGGATTGTAGACAGAAGCGGTATCAGTCGGTTTTAGAAGCAGCGGATAGTCCTGCCAGAAAACCTGTGGAGGCGGCTAGCTGGATATTGAATCCTCCGGTGGGAGCGTGATAGTTCAGCATTTCACCGGTAAGATACAGTCCTGGACAGGCCCTGGATTCCAGGTTGCGGCTGCTGATTTCCCGCAAATCTATCCCGCCTGCAGTAGCCATGGATGTATCCATAGATTCCACTTTCTTCACGTTGAAGACAGCGTTTTGCAGGAAGTTTGCCAAGAGCTTGCGGTCGTCTGCCTTGAGTTCTGCCAGGATTTTCGAGCCATCTATTTGCAATCTGTGGAGGACAGCCGTGATCAGACATTCAGAGAGATTGAGCAGTTTGAGAGCATTCTGCAGCTGCTTGCGGGGCTCTTTTTTGATGAGCGCAGGCAGAGCTTCGTGAGCATCTTCCACCAGACATATTCCTATCAAGGTTCCTGATCGCATCAGATAGGAATTGTTCAGGATCACAGGACCGCTGAGGCCTTTGTGAGTGATGAGTATATCTCCTTGGTCGTGGATTCTGCCCTGATCCGTACACATGCAGATCTTCACATTCCTGAGAGCTAACCCGGAACACTCTCCCAAGCGTGTATTAGTATCCAATTCCACAGAAGCAAGCGAGGGACAGAGCTTGATGATCTTGTGCCCCAAGCTTCTGGCAAAGCGGTAGGAACTGCCATCCGAGCCTGTCTGAGGCCAGCTTTGTCCACCAGTGCTCAAGATCAGTTTCTTACAGGAATAGGTTTCGTCAGCCGTCTGAATCTGGAAGACGCCGCCTTTCTTCCGGCTCACCTTGATCACTTTCTGACCATACTCAATCGTAGCACCTTGTGCCAAGGCAGCTTTGAGAAGTGCATCACGTACTGAAGAAGATTGGCGGGAGGCAGGAAATAGCTTGTGTTCTTCTGCTTCTTCCCATGTGCAGCCATATTGTTCCAAAAGGCTGCAAAAAGCTTTCTGATCAAAGGCATAGAGGGCTGGCTTGAGATAGTGAGAGGCGTCTCTGAGTGCTCTCAGAAAATCCTCTTTGGATAGTGTATTGGAGAAATTGCACTGACCTGTTCCAGAGAGCAGCAGCTTCTTACCGGCATAGGGATTGGCTTCCAGCACCAGAGCTTTGGCTCCTGCTGCATACGCAGAGAGCAGACCTGCCGGGCCTGCTCCGATGATAATGATCTCATGTGTCTTCAATTACTTAACTGACTCCTTGTAAATATCGAATCTGGAATGCGAATATCAAACTCGATGTTTTCGATAATATACTCCGTTCCGCGTCCTTGCCTAAGCTCATCTTTAAAAACTACTCTAAATGGAACCCAGCGACTGCCTACCCGTCTCAAATCTGAGGCACTGATAGTTTTCAATAAACGGCCGCTACGGGCATACCACTTCTCCTGCAGAGGGATATTGTATTGTTTGTCCACATAGAGACGCTTAGTCTGGTAGGAAACCTGGTTGTTTTTGGCTGTCAGAAGCAAGTCCCAACAAGCCCGTCCCTCGAAAGACACCTCCCCCTCCAGGCTGGCATTATACTGAGCGCTGAGGCTGCTTTCTTCCATGAAGTCCTCGTAGGAGAGATCGCTGCCCATCACGGATTGACGCAGCATGTTTCCAGAGATTTGCACAGTTCTGCGGGTATTCGGATCAAAGATCCAGAGGTTGGAACCCAGCTTCAGCATCTTTGTTCCTCTGTCTCTGGGGGGACCTGTATATTCGGTGAATGAATCCGAGCTTCCCCGAGAATAATTGATCGAGGTAACAGTCCTTGAGCTTCTTCGGCTATTGATCACCATTCTGGTAGTGGAACGGGTAGTTCCGGAGATAAGATTGCTGTCTATAGCTCGCAGTATCTGTTGAGGATCGGGTCTCTGGGCATAAAGCCCCAGGATCAACCCAAACAATGCTAATAGTACGTACTTCTTCATTGCTCTAGTTCCTTAAATAGTTGAGAGGTTTGACGTTTGAAGATCACACTGCCCGCCAGTGCTGTTCCCAACACGGAAGATAAAAGTCCTGTTAAAAACCCGGAGATGAAGATCCCGGGACTGAGCTTGGTGCGAATCACGTTCTCGAAAACCAGGCTGGAAGTTTTGCCATATTGAGACATATCCAGCCCCCAGATCGATAGAGGATAACTAACCAGGAACCCCAGGAGCAAACCACAGAGAGATGCTATTGTGCCAATGCAGAGAGATTCCAGAATCAGGAAGAGGTAGATATGCTTCTTCTCCTCTCCGATTGCCAAACGCAAGCCAAATTCGCCATAACGTCTGATTCCACTCATGAGACCAGAGTTCCAGAGCACAATACCCAAGATTATAATGAAGACGAGGCTCATCATCATGAAGGTAAAATCCATAATCCAGAGCATATAGCCCATGTTATTCTGATCTGTAAGAGCCAGCATCACAGGGCTGAATTCATCTTCAGTGCTGTACTTACTATTGAAGTCCTCTTTTGTAGTTTGGACGAGCCTGGCATCGAAGTATCCATCCTTGCTAAAGCCCAAAATCTCGCTGCAGCCTCCCGGCATATCCAAGAACTTCTGTGTATCACAAATATCCATGATGATGCCACCCCGGTCAAGGGCCTCATAACCAAAATTGACCGTTCCCACAATCTTCACCAAGGCAAAGCTCATGGAACCTTCTGCTGTTGAACCCAGAAGCATCAGTGAATCCCCCAGACTGATCTGCATGGCCTGGAAAGTGCGCTCAGAAACCAGAATCTCACCCGGAACTGAAGGCAGCCTGCCTTGCACCATGCTTTCTGCCAGGCGCAAGTTCTTGATCTCAAAATCGTCTTCGAGCAAATCAAGAGCAAAGCCCAGAACTTGACCCTGTCTGATGGAATTACCAAGCGAATCAGATCTGTCCAGGATAGCTCCAAAAGTGGTGCGTTGGACAAAATCAAACTGAGGATACTCCCTTCTCCAATTTTCCAATTCCAAGCCAATGTCCAAGAGACCCAAGTCATACGGCTTCTGGGCCAAGAGCTCGCTGTAGGCTTTGGTAACAATCTTAAGATGTCCGGTTTCAAAACGAGCATTCTGACGAACCATGCTTTCGGAGTAACCATCCATGAAGGCCAGGAAAAAGACCATGAGAAAGACTCCGGCAGACATGATCATCACAGGGAAGAAGTAGCGGCTGCGATCCCGAAAGATACCTTTAAGAATAAATCTCAGCATAATCTACCTCAGAACCCTTTTCCGCGCAGGGCTTCCGTGGGTTTGAGCCGGGCAATCCGCAGAGTTGGCAACCAGCTTGCCAGAGCCGTGGTGAAAAACATCACTCCCAAAAGCAGCAGAACCAGCCAGACCGGATACTTAAAGTAGATAGTCTCCGTGAACCCAACCATCCCAAACTCGCTGTAGTTATCAGGCAGAATCCACCCTTTGATCCCAAACCAGAGGAAGAGTGGAAGCCCCAGCACCGTGCTGATCAGGGTGGCATAAAACAGATAGAGCAAGCCTTCTGCAGTGAAGAGCCAGATGATCTGACGCTCGGTCATACCAAGTGCTGCCAGAGTGCCTATTTCTTTGCGGCGCTTGAATAGAGCCAGAATCTGGGTGTCGAAGATGGCCAACATGGCAAGAAAGAGGAACAGCCCAAAGAGCAGGGATTGGGACGCCAGCTCTGTCTTGAGCACGTCATTAAAATCTTTCATAAGTTCTTTACGGCTCTTATAGACCCAAGCTCCACCTGCCAGATCATTCAGGGAGGGATCACTCAGAACAATTTGAGAAGCTGCGGTGGGTGCAGACATAGCTTCCTGCAGCCTCTGCAAGTCCACCCAGATCGCTCCACCGTCCACAGCAGGGACTGGACTACGCATCACCTGTGCTATGTAGAGATCCATAGCGTTGAACACTCCGGAAGCATCCTTGAGCCGCACAGCTATCAGATCGCCTTCCTCCAGCTTCATAGTCTTGGCAAGGGTCGTTCCAATCAGCGCAGGAATCAGGCCACCGTCTTCTTCGCTTAATACTTGAGTAGGCAGTTTGAGCAGGTTTTGTGACGCAGGAATACCTTTGAGCAGAGTGGGCATCATCCTGCCTTGGGGATAGGCAACTGCCTGGGTGAGGAGGATTGGCACA
>JAZHDE010000031.1:0-7936 GCA_036584515.1 Candidatus Cloacimonadota bacterium
TGTAAACTGCCAATAATGGAGTGTGTCAGCCTCGATAACCCTGAAACTCATGCCATCATTGCGATAGAGCGCACTGATATCTGAGAAATCTAAGAAACGGGGATGAGCCAGATTAGCAACAAAGAGATCAAGATCCCCATCATTATCATAATCTCCCCAATCTGCCCCGATGCTGTGACCATAATAGCCGTCAGACCAGCTTCCCTGCACTCCGCTCAGAGCAGCTATATCCATATAGCGGTCACCGCTCATTTTCCAGAAAAAGTTGCGGGTAAGACGATAGTTCGTGACCAGGATCTCCTGGGTCCCATCGTTATCAAAATCTGCAGGGGCCACTCCTCTGCCGGCCAAGCCTGGTTCTCGTGTATAGGTTGGAGAGAGAAATCCCAGATCCTGGCTGAGTTCTGTGAAATAGCCTTGTCGGTTTTCCCAGAAGTTATCCGGATAGCCGGATTGCTCTTGCCACTTCTCGTAATTTGCCAGATACAAGCTGGGATAACCAGTCAGATCGGTGTCTATCCAGGCTGCACCTTCGGTCGGACAGTAGTTGGCAATATCTCCGGCACGTTCGTTAACTGAAACAAAGCTGCTATCCGGCATCTGTTTCATGAGCTGCTCGCCCATAAGTTCGTCGTGACTGATAGTCATGAAGTCCAAGCGTCCATCCCTGTTAAAATCTGCCCACAATCCTCCGGCCGAGGGATAGCTGCTGAAGTTATCGTGTTCCCTGGGATTGAAGCTTCCATCCCAGTTATTTGTAAAAATCTTGTTGCCACCCAAAAGCAGATCGTGCCATCCATCGTTATTGTAATCTCCCACTGCCACTCTGCTGTAACGGCTGTCTGCCAAACCAGCTTCCTGAGTTCTATCCCTGAACCTGGGTCCCTGATATCCCAGAATATTCCTTATCCAAGTGAGAGGATCAGTTTTTACTTTACTGATGCGGTGAAGATCCCTGATGTAGTTCTCACAGTCTTCTTTGGTGCTGCTGCGGGGTGAACCGTGAATCAAAGACTTGGCAAAGAGGGAGACCATCTCCTCAATTCTGGATTCATCGTGCACTAGACTGAGAACTTTACCCATCCAGAAATGGAGCTCAGCCAGTTCTCCGTTTTCATTGGATGAAAAGCTGATCTCTTCCAGCTGGGTCATCAGATTAGTGAGTTCTGGATTGCTGGCATCAACTCTGAAAAAGAGCGAATCTTCATCTCCGTAGCACCCAAAACTATCCAATAGCTTGTAGTAGCCTAGCTTTGCTATCTGAAGGCGGAGCTTGTTCTGCCATTGATTGTGGTCATACACGGTGTAAAGCAGTTGGTAACGATCCCGGGAATCTGCCATGAGGGTTCTCAATACCTGAATCCCTGCTTCCAGAAGAGTGCTGTTATAAGACCTATGAGGCAAGGCCTTCCTAAGTGTGGGTGATGCCAGGAAGATCGTTGAGATAAAGGAATGCTCAGGGCTCTTGAGATAGTTGCTATTGATCAGTTCCAACACAGCATCGTTGTTTCCATTGTTTCTCAAATGATAAAGCTGATAATAATAAGCTGCTTGATGCCAACGGGACCGGGGGAAATCGGTGTAAAATCTTTCGATCATTTCCAGCGCCAGGCTGTCCCGGCGTTCAATCCCAATATCGTCTATCCGGCCCTTGGCATAGTTCTCTATCACATTGTTATAGTTATCTATGCCGGGAAGGCACTGCAGGAGCTTGGATTCAATGATAGTGGACGTGCTATCGTTTGCTGCCAGATAGAATAGTAGGGAGTCGGCTGGTTGGGAGAATATCTCTCCCAAAGATTCAAGATTGAGGTTATACTCTGCATTGGCGCTATAGAGCTCTCGCATTCTTTGCAGATAATCTACCTCAGTTTCCCTGGAATTGAGCTGGAAATCCGGCTGTGTCAAGCTGGAGCGTTTGAGCCTGATCCAAGCCAGAGCAGATTCAATATCTGCGTTTGTGCTGGCTTTGCGGAGCAGAACCTGCTCTAAAGCCTTCTGATCTGCCAGTCTGATGGCATATTCAAGTAGAATATCAAGCTCTTCGGAACTCAGGCTGTCGGACTTGACCAACTCGGTGATCTTAGCGTTGTTATGTTCCAGCACATAGAAGAACTCATGATCCAGGCAGAAGCGGATGTCATCCACAGTCAAAGCCAGGGCAAGAACAGCGAGAATCAGTAGTGATAGGATTAAGAAAGTCTTTTTCATAGGCCTTTAATCAGTTCCAGGATTTCTTCTGGGCTAAAGTTGTAGCTGGTATTGCAATAGTGACAAATCGGGCTGATGCCTTCCTGCATCTGCTGTAGTTCATTCTTGCCCAAGAGTCTGAGAGCATTTGCAAAGCGTTCCTTGGAGCAGTTACACTTATACACCAGAGGTCTGGCATCATGCATCTGCCACTGTAATCCTTTGAGCACGAAGCGCTCCAGGATCTCTGGTACATCCAGTCCCATGTCCATCAGATCGCTGAGGTTGGGAGTCTGGTTCAGGTTATCAATCAGAAGTTCTGCCTGATGCGGATCAGCCTGCGGTAGCTGTTGGATTATCAAGCCTCCGGAGGCTCTAACTCTGGCCTCCTGGTCGATCAAGACTCCAAGATTGACCGCTGTGGGTATCTGCTCCGATTGGGCATAGTAATGCGCTAGATCTTCAGCTACATCCCCTGTTACCAGCTCAATCATCCCTGTGTAGGGACTCTTCATGCCGGAAGAACGGATAAGGGTTAGAGTTCCGGGTAAGAGCTGTTTTCCGGGGAGAAAGTTTTCATTAGCAGAAGATAAAAACAGCTTGGGTTCAAAGGCATAGCCCCGTGTTTCAGACCTGCCGTTAATAACAACCAAAGCTCCTTTCAGAGGCCCTTTACCTTCTATTCTGAGGCTGAGATCTGCTTCTTCGTTCTTCAGGTCAAGGCTCATCATCGCTACCGCCGAGATCATTCTGCTCATAAGCAGAGTCGCCAGAGGAGACAGATCATGCAAGTCCCGGCAACGTTGGGCTGTGTGAGTAGAATCCACTGCCATAATTCTGAATTGATCGTTCAGGGTTGTGGCGCGGTAAATCTTATCTTCTTTCATGATTCAACCAATCTGTTCTCAAGGATGTTCCTGGATAGTAGAGCTCCAGGATATCAGAATATAGTTCTCCTGCTCTGGCTCTTCGGAGGGTGCCCACTTGGCACATTCCCACTCCGTGACCACTGCCTTTCCCCTTTAATCTCAGGTTTGAACCTATGGAAATGCTGATGCTGCCGCTACTCAAGCGTCTGTAATTGCCTTCGATGTAAAAGAGTGAGCTGGGAAGAGCTCCAAAGACTGATCTGATCTGTGATTCACTGTTGTAAGTCTTGGTTTGATTGCCAATCAGCTTCAGATTTAGTATTCTCCCGGAAGGTCCCCGAGAGATGATCTCAATCCGATTAACATAGTTCAAACCTGCTCTGCTGGCCAGGGTTCCGGCTCGGATACTCCGGCTCCAGGATTGACTGGCCCTTTCCCAACTGCTCATCTCGGAATCAATGGTGTTAGTATTAATCCAGTTGCGCAGATCTGCCTCATTCTCCAGATCCAGACTATCTGCGCTATCGATGCACGACACTCCTTGCAAGTATGGTGTGGGTTGACCACGCCAAATCAAGTGAGACGCATCTGTCTTGCCACCGCAGGAGCTGTGATAGGTGGCGTCAACGACTCTGCCTCCATAGCAGAGAATCTCTCCCTGGGTGTCTAAAACGGCTTCCAATATCTGGTTATTGAGCAGGTGTTCTCCTTTATAGACTTGGCAGTGAGTCCCATTGCAAAGATCATAACCATCATTTCTGTGGCGGTTATAGAGCAGCATGGAAACAGCATGAGAGCGTGACGCCACAGCCTGGGCTTTCAGGGCTTCCGTCGGTGCTCCGCTCCCAATCTCGTTTTGGATTACTCCCGCCAGGTAGTTTTCCAAACTGATTATGTGGTTCATTTGAAGCCTGTCCCCCACTACTTTTATCTGGAATTCACCTGTCCAGGTCAAGCCGGAGCTATCCAACCGGATGGGGTTGGAAGAATGAACAGTGAGGGGTGATTCAAAGTAGTAGAGAGAGCCGCCTGAATCTCTGACCTCCAAACTGGCTCCGCTCATGGGCAGAGCAACTATCCTGGAGCGGCTGATACCATTATCGTCTGCAAAAGCTTGAGCTTCGGACTGGCTGTGAAAGGAATCATACGCCAGAGCCAATCTTTCCTGGTTGATTACCAGACTGCTGTCTCTCCAGATAAAAGCCTCTCTGGTATAGTAGCTTTCTTCCGCGTTGATATCGTTTTGTACCACTTCTCCGATGATGCCATATAGAGAGACGGCATTATGAGAGTCCAGGCTGATATTGAGGTTTCCACTCAATTCCCGGGAATAAATCCCGGAAGAATCAGTTACCCGGATAGGTCCGCTCTGTCTAAGCTCAAGGTTGGTTCCTGAAGCCAGAGACACCTCCAGCCAGAGCTCCTCTCCCCTGATCTCTGCCCCGGTCAGCACTTGAACCAAGCACAGGGCGCAGGCGAGAAGAACGAGAAATTTGCTCACGAAATTGTCGCTCCGGGCATACTATCTTTGTGAGGCTCGAGAATACTCAAGCTTCCATTTGTATCTGCAGCCAGTATCATCCCCTGACTCTTTACGCCGCGGATGGTTCTGGGCTCAAGATTTACCAACATCACCACGGTGCGTCCGATCAAGTCCTCTGCTTTGTAATGCAAAGCCAAGCCCGCCACCAGTTCTCGCTCTTCAGAGCCGATATCGACCCTGAGATGCAGGAGCTTTTCAGTCTTGGGAACCGGTTCAGCGTGCAGAACCTTGGCTAGGCGGATGTCCAGCTTGGCAAAATCATCATAGCTGATCTGTTCTTTGATCGCTTTGTACTCCTGCTTGCTCTCTCGAGCCTTGGCTTTGGCTTTGAGAAGCTCAATCTGAGCCTCTATCACTTCGTCATCAATCTTGGTAAACAGTGGCTCAGCTCTGACCATTTGGACTTCTTTGAGGGGCTCCTTCCAAGCATCGGAAAACCTGAAAGAACCATCCAGAGCAAGCAGAGCTCGCATCTTGAGCATAGTTTTAGGAAGGATGGGATGCAGCGCTATTGATATCTTGTGAAGCAGTAAATAGCAAGTCCAGAGAGTCTCCATGACCTGCTCCCGATCTTCCTTGATCTGTTGCCAAGGCTTGCGCTCGTCAAAATAGCGATTACCCATTCTGGCCAGATCCATGATCAGACGGGTATTCTTTTTCACCTGATAGGTCTTATAGCCTTCGTCGATCTCGTTCAGAATGGCATCAACCTCAGTAAGCAAAGCTTGAGAAGCTTCAGATAGCGAAACTGCTTGGAGTTTACCCTCAAAGTTCTTCCCGGCAAAACTGAGCATTCTGTTGACAAGATTACCCAGAACGTTGTTGAGCTCGTTATTAATCCTCTGCTGAAAGTCTTTGAAGCTGAAGTCTGCATCTTTGGATTCCGGGGCATTGGCAGCCAGATAGTAACGCAGATACTCACCGGGAAAAACCTTCACAAATTCATCCACCCAAACAGCCCAATCACGGCTGGTGGAGATCTTCTCACCCTCCAGATTCATGAATTCATTGGCGGGAATATCGTGCGGAAGACAGTATTTCTTGTCTTGCCCCATCAGCATGGCAGGCCAGATCAAGGCATGGAAGATGATGTTATCCTTGCCGATAAAATGAACCATTTGAGTATCCTCCGAAAGCCAGTAATCCTTCCAGCGTTCAGGATCTCCAATTCTCTTTGCCCATTCCACGGTGGCAGATATGTAGCCAATGGGAGCATCAAACCAAACATAGAGCACCTTACCTTCTGCATCCGGCAGTGGCACAGGCACACCCCAGGACAGATCCCGGGTGATCGAGCGCTCGATCAGACCCTGTTCAAGGAGATTGAGCATGAAGTTACGCACGTTTTCTTTCCAGTAGTCCTTTGTGGCTATCCAGTTTTTCATCCGCTCTGCAAAGTTGTTCAGATGCAAGAACCAGTGGCTGGTCTCACGAATGATGGGTTGATTTCCGCAAATTTTACACTTGGGTTCCACCAAAGAGGTCGTATCATAGATTTGACCACAGGCATCACATTGATCGCCTCTGGCACCTCCGGCTCCGCATTTGGGACAGACGCCTTCCACATAACGATCGGGCAGATAACGTTTATCATGCTCACAATAGAACTGTAGAGTTGTCTTGGGCTGGATGTTTCCCTTGTTAAAGAGATTCAGGAAAAACTCCTGAGAAAGCTTGTAATGCTCCTCCCTGGCCGTGCCGGAGAAGTTATCAAACTCTATGCCTATGCCGTCGAAGGCTTCCTTGATCGAATCATGATAGCGTTTGACCACTTCCAGGGGACTGATCCCTTCTTTATCGGCACTGATGGAGATGGGCGTGCCATGCTCATCCGTGCCGCAGATATAGATCACATCCTCACCTTTGGAGCGCAAGTACCGTACGAAGATATCCGCGGGCAGATAAGCTCCTGCTACGTGGCCAATATGAAGCTTGCCATTGGCATAGGGCAAGGCACTGGTTACAAGGTATCTCATTTCCGTTCCCCCGGAGCAGACTCCATATAGTAACTGTGAAGCCTGAGCAGAGCGTCCTTCAGATCTTCGGAATGCAGCATCAGATCGATGGTCTTCTCGCTGTGGCTCATCCTTTCCAAACTTAACCCCCTCATCAAATCCATGGTTTCTGCCAGCAAGCAAGGATCAAGATTGATCCCCAAGCCAACCAGACTTATACAAGCCCAACCTGAGCTCTTTTCTTTCAGAGACAGAGCTTGGCTCTGAACCAAATGATCTATCTCGCTTTCAAACTTACTTTCGATGAGAAGCTCTATCACTCCTTGACTCACTAGATACCTGAATATCTCATTATTCCAAGTCTTCAGTGCTATAACCAATGCCTCGTTTGCCGAGAGCAGATACCGGATCAGGCCATCTTTATGAGCCAGAGCGGTAATTGTCTTATCTTCCATATATCTATCCGTTGTATTATTCATTTCACTGTGTAAAACTGTTCCCGGTGCAAAGGTGAAAGAAGATTTCACTTCCACCGGAATCTTATATTTATAGGCAAACTCCACCGCTCTGGGATGCAGTACTTTAGAGCCACTGTAGGCCAAAGCCAGCATCTGTGCATAATCCAGGCTGGGAATCAACCGGGCTGAGGGCACCAGGCGCGGATCTGCAGTATAGACTCCATCCACATCGGTAAAGATCTCACAGAGGTCAGCTCCCAGATAGCTGGCCAGAGCTACTGCCGAGGTATCAGAACCCCCTCGGCCCAAAGTCGTAATCTCTTTTGCCGGACTCACACCCTGAAAGCCTGCCACAATCACTATCTTTCCTTTGGCAAGCTCTTCTTTAATACGAAAGGCGTTGACGTCTGTTATTCTGGCATTCCCATGCATGGAGTCCGTCATAATCCCACTTTGAGAACCAGTGAAACTGATCGAGGAAAATCCTTCGTTGTGCAATGCCAATGAGAGAAGTGACATCGAGATACGTTCCCCTGCCGTAAGCAGCATATCCAGCTCCCGACGGGAAGGATGATCCGAGATCTCAAAGGCCAATCTAAAAAGCTCGTCCGTGGTCTTTGCCATTGCTGAAACCACCAGCACCACCGAATCCCCCTCTCTGTAGGCAGAGGCAATCCTGTGGGCTATGGATTTGATCAACTCAATGGAGGCAACTGAACTGCCCCCAAACTTTTTTACTATAATCGCCATTTATTCGTTTATATACTCCAGGAATTTTGCTGCCGCATCATTGAGTGCTGTCTGATTATCGCTTTTGAGAGATATAGCCTTCTCCAGATACTCCTTGAGCTTAGGTCTGGCTTTGAACCAGGCTCCCATTTGAGGCTCAAACACAGCAGTTTCAAGCTGTTCAAAGATGCC
>JAZHDE010000032.1:0-7932 GCA_036584515.1 Candidatus Cloacimonadota bacterium
CTCTGTCTTCCGTGGCAAATTCGCCTTCCAGAATCATCCTTAACAGAGCTGCGGAAGTAGCGACAGGACCGCGGACGTCGTGTGAAATCACTCTCACGAGAGTATCCAGCATGGTGATGGTTTCGTTCAGATCTTTGTTTGTTCTGCTCAATTCCTCGGATTTCTGCTGGATCAGCTCGTTGGAATTCTGCAATTCAGCATTTTGCAATCTGACTGATTCACTTTGCTCTTCCAATTTCCGGCGCAGATAGCTGGCTTCGGTCTTTGAAATCATGTTATCCGAAAGTTCTGTAATTTTTGAATTCAGGATTTCTATATGTTTTTTGGCCACTTCCAAGGCAAGATCCATCTTACCCATTTTGGAATAGATCTCTAAGAAAAGGTTACAAATCTGTTCATCAAGTTTTACGAGATTCAGTTTTGAAGATATCTCCCGAGCCTGCTCCGCATAACTCATGGCTTGTTCCAAATCTCCCTTTTTAAGGTAGATATCTGCCATTGAGGCCAGGCAATTTGCCTTGGAGTCTTCGAGATAACCCACTTGAAAGAGTGCCAGGCCCTTTTGATAATACTCCAGAGATTTATCGTACGCTTTCAGATGCCCGTAAATTGCGCCGATGTTGTTGTAGCAAAGAGAGAGGTTCGATTCTCCAAAATACTTCTTTCTGAGTTCCAAGCCTTCAAAGGCCAGATTGAGGGCTTCTTCATACCTGCCCAAATCCGAAAGGCTGAGGCTAAGATTGTTTTTCCCCATATAGATGATCTGAGCATCGCTTTCCACGACCGCACCTTCCAGGGCTTTTTCATAAGCCTCTCTGGCTTTATCAATCTGGCTGGCTTGGCGATAGGCATTGCCCAGGCTCATGTATGCAGAGTGCATCTTATTCTTCAAGCCTATAGATTCCAAAAGCTCAAGCAGATCATAAGCCATGTCTATAGCACGGGCAAACTGACGTGTATTGCTAAAGCCGATCACCAGATTGTTCAGCAAATTGGAGCGGAACACAGGACTGATATCTCCATCCAGAAGTTTTTCCCAGATCTCTATGGCGGCAAAATAGTGACCCTCTGTAGCCAGAGCTATAGCTCTCGTATTGGTAATTCTATCCAAAGATTCTTTGAGCTGGTGTTCTGTGGCATAATCAATAGCCATGTCGATCAGCTTTTCAACCTCGTCGTGATCATGAAGACTGAGATAGTAACGGATCAATCCTTCCAGTATCTCAATTTTTACCTGCTCGTTGCCTACGAAATCCAAAGATACAAGCTGACTATTCAGATAGTCAAGGGCCAAAGCTGATTTGCCTTGCTCACCTGTCGCCAATATCTCCAATTCGGCTTTTATTCTCGCTAAAGTCTCGCTTTCGGGCTTAGCCAAGTTCTTTCTCATGATTTATTCTGCCTCACTAGTTATCTGATGCATGAACTCGTAACTTTAATGCTACCATTTTGACAAGTAATATTCTTCAATCTTACTCTGTAAAAATGACAAAGCTGAGGAAGGAGTTCCACAAGTCTGCAATTCTGGCTTCAATCATTATGCCCGTTTCTCAAGAACTGGCTTGGCTTTGAGGCTATTCATAGCGCAGAGCGTCAATCAGGTTCAAATTTGCAGCCTTCTTTGCCGGATACCAGCCAAAAAAGATACCGATCACGCAGGAAAAGCCAACTGAGAGCATAATCGACCAAGGGGTAACCGTCACTGCCCAGCCCATGGATTTACCCACGATACCCGAAGTTAGATAGCCCAGACCTATCCCGATGACTCCACCTAAGATGCTGATGGTTACCGCTTCGATGATGAATTGTAGCAATACGTCTTTCTTGCTGGCTCCCACTGCCATGCGAATACCTATCTCTTTGGTGCGTTCTGTGACAGAGACGAGCATAATATTCATGATGCCGATTCCACCCACTAGAAGGGAAATTCCGGCAATGCTGGCCAGCAGTATGGTCATAGTTTGGGATACGGAATTGGCAGCTTCGGCCAGATCGGTTTGGGTGCGCACCATGAACTCTTCGGCTGTGGTTCCGCGGTGCCTACTCTGCAGTAGGTCCAGAATATCCTGTTGCACGATGAGTATCTTCTCCTTGGATTCCGCAGATACCATCACCATCATATTCCGCCAGCGTGATCCCAACAGGCGCGTATAGACCGTGGAATATGGAGCTATAACGGTGTCGTCCTGATCCATCCCCATGGAGTTCTGACCCTTGGCTTTGAGCACTCCCACCACTCGGAAAGGAACGTTTCGGATCCTGATGATCTTATCGATGGGATCCACATCTCCGAAGAGACCTTCGGCCACAGTCTTGCCTATCAGGCAGACTTTGGCACCATTCTCCACATCTGAGGAATAGAACAAATCTCCCTGCTCGGCTTGCATATCCCGGATAAAAAAGTAATCTGCATCTACACCCAATACCCCGGTTCTCCAATTGCTGCCTTCATACTTGAGTTGACCGAAGGTAGTGTAAACCGGAGATGCATAGAGCACACCATCTAGCCTATCCCGGATTGCTTCCACATCTTCAATCTCCAGCAGATTCCCTGTTCCTGCCTCGGAACGCACTGTGGAACGCTGACTTGAAAAATTGGAACTCACTATGATGACATTCGTACCCATGCTATTGATCTGATCGTCCACTATCTTCTGAGCACCTTGACCAATTGCAAGCATGGCAATGACGGCGGCTACGCCTATCATGATCCCCAGCATGGTGAGAAAGGTGCGGGTTTTATTTCTGCTCAGTGATTTGAAGGCAATCCTGAGGATTCCAAATATATTCATGCTTCTTCCTCTTCCACGATGGGCGGCAGCTTGGCAAGGTCTTCCAAGGCATTGCGTTGTTTGGGATTGTACAGGTCTGAAACGATCTTGCCATCCCGAAACTTGATGTGACGATTGGCATAGGCAGCAATATCCTCCTCGTGCGTAACAAGGATGATGGTCTTGCCCTCTTTGTGGAGTTGCTGAAAGACGCCCATAACTTCCAGACTGGTGCGGGTATCCAAATTGCCGGTGGGTTCATCAGCCAGCAGGAAGGCAGGATTGTTGACTATAGCACGGGCAATGGCAACCCTCTGCTGCTGACCTCCGGATAGCTGATTTGGAAAGTGTCCCTTCCTATCCTCAATACTTACTTTACGGAGCGCCGCAATGGCCATTTCGTGACGCTGGTGAGTATTTAGCTTGTTGCAATAGAGAAGGGGCAGTTCCACATTTTCCAGGGCCGTGGTTCTGGGCAGCAGGTAGAAGGATTGAAAGACGTAGCCAATCTTCTGGTTTCTGATTCTGGTAAGATCAGCAGGACTGATGGATTGTAACTCTATGCCATCCAAGATATAAGTTCCCGCAGTGGGTTGATCCAGGCAGCCCAGTAGGTTCATAAAGGTAGTCTTCCCAGAACCACTTGCTCCCATGATGGCAATGAACTCACCTGTTTTCACTTCCAAGTCCACGCCACGGAGAGCATGAACGCAGATATCTCCCATCTGGTAGTTCTTGCTCAGGTTTGAGGTGCTTATTAATACTTCAGACACAGACTCCACCTAGAATCTTCTGCCCATGCCGGGTCCCATGGTGGGAGAGCTGGCATTGGCTGCTTGTTTGGCGTTCTTGAAATTAACACCGGTAATCAAAGTAACTCCCTGTTCCAGACCCTCAATAATTTCCACATAAGCACCATCGGATATCCCTGTACGAACCGGCTTCGGAACTGGCTTACCGTTCTCCAGCACCCAAACCATGGCAAAGCCAATCCTACGAACTGCAGTTCCTTGGGGATTAAACTGTCCGGTACTACTGACAGCTGTGGAATCTGCACCGGGGCGACGCCTGCCACCTGATGGTCTTCCTTGGGGTCTGCCTTCCGGGCTGGAAGTTCTTCTCTGAGCCAGGGAATCTGGGGCTGCACCTGTGGGTCTGCCCATTCCGGCACCCGGTGCTCCTGAACGTTGTCTACGGGCAGAACTGAGCAGGTCATCCGACCATTCCAAACCCATTTGTTCCCAAAGCTCCTTGCTGGGACGAAAGCGTGTGGCTGTCTCGGGGAGACGCAACACATTCTCTTTGGATTGAACTACGATGGTAACATTTGTCGTCATGCCCGGAAGAAGCTTCTGACGTGGATTTTGAGCATTTATAATTACTGAGTAACTCACAACGTTCTGTTCGGCATTGGGATTCAAGCGAATTTGCTGCACAGAGCCTTCAAAGCTCTCCTGGGGATAGGCGTCTACACTGAATTCCACCGGTAAGCCTACCCGAATCTTGCCGATATCTGCTTCATCTATCTCTGCAGTGATCTGCATCTGATTGAGGTTGTTGGCAATCTTGAACAGAGTGGGAGCATTCATTGAAGCAGCAACGGTCTGGCCTGCTTCTATATCCCTGGACACAATGATCCCGTCTATGGGCGACTTGATGAAGGCATTAGCCAGATTCTTTTCTGCCCTTTGTTTGGAAAGCTCGGCCGTACTAACAGCCAATACCGCCTGGTCGTGTTTAAACCTTGCCTTCTGCAGCTCATATTCCGGGGTCATCCCACGATTAAATAGTTCCTGCTGCAGGTTCAGATCCAGCCTGGCTTCTTCGGCGCTGTTCCTGGCTCTTTGCAGCTCGCCATTGGCTGATTGCAAGCTGGTTTGCAAAATCTCTGTATCCAGCTTGGCCAGCAGTTCTCCCTGGCGAACCCGATCGTTAAAATCCTTGTAAACTCTCTCTATCTTACCGCTTACTTCGGTTCCGACTTCGACCAATACGAAGGGATTGAGCGAACCTGTGGCGGTGACTACTTCGCGGATAGAGCCTTCAGAGAGGCCGTCGGTTCTCCATTCGGGGCGGTTCTTGTTCTTTCTGATCTTGCCATAAACAAGCACAGCGGCTACGATCAGGACGATTATTATTGCGATTCGGATGATTCTTTTTTTTTGCATTCTGTGTTCGGTCTCCTTACCAAGTTCCCATAATCTGCCGGGAAAGAAGTAAATTCAGCTCCTCTCTGGTCTGGATCAACTGGTACTGATTGGCATTGTAGGCAATATCTGCATCGATGAATTCAGTTCTGGTTTTATCCAATTCCAAAAGCTCGATCAAGCCCAAACGATAGCGCTCCTCGGCTATTCTGATCTGATCGCGGGATTGCTCCAGTTTCTCAGAATACAGCTCGTCCAGTCTCTGCAGATAGCCCAACTGACGGCTAAGCTGGTCGTAACGGGTGTTAAGCTGTGTAAGAGAGCTGTTTCGATTGAGCTCTGCCATCTGAATGTTCAGACGGTTGCGGCTGACCGTCTCCCTGTGTTTAAAGGGTGACAGCAAGGAATAGCTGAGCGACAGAGATAGCCCGTGATTGGTGCTATATGTATCAAAATCAAAGTCCTGACCACCCACGGTTCTTCTGAAATCGTAGGATAAGCTGGCACTGGGAAAATAATCCAGCCTTGTCTGCCGGAAGCTCAATTCACTGCGTCTGATACTCTGATCCAGCACTTTGATCTGATTCACGGATTCCGGCTCCAAACTCGGCACTGAATAATCCGCTGTATAGACCACATCTGCCAGCTCCAAGCCCTCATCGGGCATCTGCACAAGGTTGAAAAGAGTGCTTCTGGCGCTCTCTATAGTGTTCTGTAATTGCAATATCTGGATCTGCGAATTCATCACAGCGATCTCACTCTGTTTAACGTCGAAACTGGTATTCTTGCCCAGTTGTAAAAGTACTCTGCTTTGCTCCAGAACCCGGGTCTGAATGTTCAGATTCTCGGTAAGTGAACTCAGCTTTTTTTGAGCGCCGAGTACTTCCAGATAAGCTTTGAAGACTTCAAAGGCATAGTTCCTTCGTTCCTGTTCCAGATTCAGCCCGGCTGTCTCCAGATCAAGCTTGGCAAAGCGATATTGGAAGTATGCAGGGTCATTCAGTGAGATTGACTTGCTGAGCGAAAATCCAGCGGAACTGCTCAGCCCACTGGCTGGAGCCGCATTATCGGTCAAATCCTGGTCTGCTCCGGCAAAAACCCGGAGTTCAGGCAATAGATTCCATTTGCTGCTACGAAAGCTGGAACGGCTGCTTTCATAATCCAAGGCAGAGCGCTGCATTTCCCAGCTGTGTTCCAGACCGTAGTTCACCAGTTGTTCCATACTATAGTTCTGAGCCAGCAGTAGGGTTGGCATCAGGACTAGCAAAAATAATAGCTTTTTCATATCCCCTCTCTGAGTGGACTGATTCTTTCTTCCACTCAAGTTCATTTTCTTATACTGTGCTTTAGAGTGATTCCTGCAAACAAATCCGGATATCTTGAGATAGCCTTAGTCAAAGCAGGACTTCAAACCACTATTTTGGGTATTGTCCAATTCGTAAAGGAAAATTCTTGCCTATTGTAGCCACTTTTTTAAATTGGCTCCAGATAACTAAATATAATCATAAGGAGTCAGACAATGTCTTTCAATCTGAGAAACAGACACTTCCTCACCCTGATGGATTTCAGCCCGAAGGAGATCAATTTCTTGCTGGATCTTTCACTTGATCTTAAAAAAGCCAAATATGCAGGAACCGAACAACAACACCTCAAAGGCAAAAACATTGCCCTGATCTTTGAAAAAGATAGCACACGCACCCGTTGTGCCTTTGAAGTTGCAGCCCTGGATCAGGGTGCCCACGTCACATATCTGGGCCCCACTGGAAGCCAGATGGGCAAGAAAGAATCCATCGCGGACACAGCCAGAGTGCTGGGTCGCATGTATGACGGCATAGAATACCGCGGTTACGGACAAGAAATCGTGGAAGAGCTTGCCAAGTATGCCGGAGTGCCAGTTTGGAACGGTCTCACAGATCAGGATCACCCCACCCAGGTTCTGGCAGATTTCCTCACAGCCATGGAGCATCTGAATAAGCCCCTCAATGAGATGGTCTTTGTCTATGCCGGTGATGGCAGAAACAACGTCGCCAATGCCCTGATGATCGGCGCAGCCAAGACAGGAATGGACTTTAGAATCGTGAGCCCCAAGAGCCTCTTCCCCGAAAAGAAGCTGCTCGCCAAGTGTGAAAAGGTCGCCAAGGAAACCGGAGCCAAGATCACCTGCACCGAAGATGTGGCCAAAGGCGTCAAAGGCGCTGACGTAATCTACACCGACGTTTGGGTCTCAATGGGCGAGCCGGATAGTGTGTGGGAAAGCCGTATAAAGCTGCTCAAGCCCTACCAAGTGAACTCTGCAATGATGAAGAAGACCGGTAAAGCCACCACCATCTTTATGCATTGCCTTCCCGCCTTCCATGATCTTAAGACCATCGTCGGACGTCAGATCAATGAAAAGTTCGGGCTTCCTGCCATGGAAGTGACAGATGAAGTCTTCGAAAGCCCAGCTTCCGTCGTCTTTGACGAAGCCGAGAACCGTATGCACACCATCAAAGCTGTGATGGTCGCTACTTTAGGTAACTGAAGATCTTATCATAGATGTCTTAGCCGGGTTAATCGCCCGGCTTTTTTGTTGGAAGAAAAGGCATTACAGAAGCTTGAACCCAACTAACAAAATTGGAAACGACATCTTGTCGCTTTTTGAAAGTGACAAGTAACCAGTGACTGATGTTGGTCTGCCAATCTCCGAATTGGCAGAGGCAGCGGAGCTGCCTACAAGAGAGCTCTCCTTGCTCTGTGGCAAAAAGGAGTTTCCCACACCAAAACTAACGCAACCTGCCACTCTTTGGTCTGCCAATTCACCCCAAAGCGTCACTTCATTCAGCTTTACTGCCCGAAAAGGCTCAACCATGATCCTGTAAAGGCAGACCTGTGTCTTCAGCTTCCCACCCAGCCCAGCATCCCGTCATTCCTTGTTGTTTCAAACCTGCGTAGATGATTGAAACTGCAAAAAAGTGAATCCACGGAGCTTGTTCAGGCTTCAGACGAGATGTTCTGGCGGAGGGAAGCCTTGCAAA
>JAZHDE010000033.1:0-7924 GCA_036584515.1 Candidatus Cloacimonadota bacterium
GTGGATAACTCCGAGCCTTTTAAACATGAACTCTTCAAGTGGATAGAAGCCGCCGATACCCTGAAGGCCAAGGACGCTCTATCCCTGATAGCCGGCACGGGAGACAGTCTGCTGCTGGATCCCATCCAAAGCCTGCTCTCCCGTAATAAATACGTGGGCACCTGTCTGGGTTGTCTGGGCGGGATAGATACCGAGCTCAGTATCGACATTCTGCAAAGCTGGCTGGATTATCCCATCGAGCGCTATCGCTATATTGCCGCCAGAAGTCTTTTGGGGATTGGTAAGCCCCGGGCTCTGGCTCTGCTGCGCGGCATGCGTGATGACTCTTCCTTCCTGATTCAGAGCATGGTTCGCAGTATCCCGGAGGATGAAAGTGGAGAATAAAGAGTTTTTCCGGAGCTATCTGGAGCAGCTCAGCCCTGAGCACAGTGCTGAGATAATGCTGCAGTTCGAGCGCTATCTGGAGCTCTTGCAAGAGATTAATGCTTCGATCAACCTGATCTCCCGCAAGATGCCTCCCGAGGCCTATTGGACTCAGCATTTTCTTGACAGCCTAAGGCCTCTGGAATGTTTGGATATCAAAGGATTGCGCCTGCTGGATTTTGGCAGCGGGGGTGGACTGCCCGGAATTCCGCTGAAGCTGGTGGAGCCGGATCTGCAGATAGACCTGCTGGATTCGACTGCCAAGAAAGTGAAAGCTCTGCAGCAAATGGTGCAGGTTTTGGGCTTGAACGGGGTTGATTGCCTCACCCATCGTCTGGAAGATTATGCCAATCTGAAGGCTGCTCCCCAATACGACGTAATCGTTTGCCGGGCAGTGGCTATCGAAGAACGCTATCTTCAGCCCCTGTGGAAACTGCTGAAGCCGGGTGGATTCCTGCTGCTCTATAAGTCTCATAACCTTGAAGACATCAAGGATTTGAATCACGAGCTGCTACTGGAACATGACGAACCGGAGCTGGGTTTGCGCCGCATCATTAGGATCAAACGCGGAGCCCTGAAAGCCCCGGCACCCCAGCAAGCTAAGAAAAGTTAAGGATAAAATGGGAAGAATAATTACCATAGTAAATCAGAAAGGCGGAGTCGGCAAGACCACCACCGCCGTGAACCTGGCAGCAGCTTTGGCTGTGCTGGAGAAGAAGACTCTCCTGGTGGATCTTGATCCTCAGGGAAACGCCACCAGTGGCGTGGGTCTGGATAAGGACAAGCTGGAGCTGCAGATCTACGATGCTCTGATCCAGCGCGTGCCCATCCAGGATACCATCGTAAGCACCGAAACCACCAATCTATGGTGCATCCCCGGCAATATCAATCTCACCGGAGCGGAGATCGAGCTGGTGCACGAATTTGCCCGGGAACACAAGCTCAAGGAAGCCCTGCAGCCGATCATCCATCTCTATGACTATATCTTGATAGATTGTCCGCCTTCCCTGGGTTTGCTCACGGTGAATTCCATGACCGCCAGCACGGACGTCCTGGTGCCCATACAGTGCGAGTATTACGCCCTGGAAGGCGTGAGCCAGTTGCTCACCACCATCCGTCTGATCCAGAAGAACCTCAATCCCTCCCTCAATATCGTGGGAGTGCTGCTCACCATGTATGACAAGCGGGTCAATCTCTCCCTTCAGGTGGCCAAGGAAGTGCACCGCTATTTCAAAGAGAAGGTCTTCTGCACCATTATCCCGCGCAATATCAAGCTCACCGAAGCTCCCAGCTTTGGCAAACCCATCTTTTTATACGATATCCGCTCTCCCGGTGCCATGAGCTACCTGAATCTGGCCACAGAGCTTATTCAAAGAACCCAAAAGTGAGGTTATAGTGAACGAACGTTTAGGAAGAGGCCTGGGTGCTCTGATCCCGGAATCGGCTGAGAACGAACAGACCGCCGCCGGAATTACTCTGGTGCCGGTGGATAAGATCAAAGCCAATCGCTATCAACCCCGCCGCCGCTTCGTGCAGGAAAAGCTCACCGAGCTGGCGATGTCCATCCGTGAAAACGGCATCATTCAGCCCATAATCGTCACCAAAACCGCCGCTTCAGAATATGAACTGATCGCCGGAGAACGTCGTCTGGAAGCTGCCAAACTGGCGGGATTGGATCATGTTCCCGTGGTGGTGCGCTCGGTTTCCCGCAAGGAACAGCTCGAGCTCGCCATTATCGAAAACGTGCAGCGGGAAGATCTGAACCCCATCGAAGAAGCCATGGCTTACCGCATGCTGATCAACGACTTTCAGCTCACTCACAACGATGTGGCGCAGAAGATGGCAAAAGACCGCGTTACTATCACCAACAGCCTCCGTTTACTCAATCTCAGCTCTGAGATTCAGGACCTGGTGAGCAGCGGAGAGCTTTCCGCCGGCCATGCCAGAGCCATCTTAAGCTTGCCTGCCGAGGAACAAGCCGGCTTTGCCGCCCAGATCATCAAACACAAGCTCACCGTCCGCCAAGCCGAGGATAAAGCCCGCAATTGGGGCTTGGAAGCCGCTCCCCGCGCTGCCAAAGTAACGGTGAAAAACAGTCTGATGCACAGCTTTGAGCAAGATCTTTCACGCCTTCTCAAGGTCAAAGCCACCATCAAAGACAGCCGGGGCAAAGGCAAGATCACTCTGGAATATTCCAGCCCCGAAGAGCTGGAAAGCCTGAAGACGCTGCTTTTTTCCTTGAAGCAGTAAAACCCTTTTATATATAGCTTTTAAGTGGTTTGTGGAAGATTATGGACAGCTTAAAAAGAAAAAAATCTCAGATTTCTGAAGATTTTTTTTGCATCTCCCTGAAGATTAATTATGCTGTCTTTAGCCTACAGACCCTACATAGAATGCCCTCCGAGTCGTGGGGACACCGCCCGGTGCTCCCCACGGTTTTTTTATCCCCAAAATAAGGAGTAGAGCATGAATCTCTTTGCTTCGACCCCTCAGAAACAGATCATCGGCATGGTGCATCTGGCAGCACTGCCGGGCAGTCCGCGTCAAGAGCTCTCTGTAGCCCAAATCACCGAACTGGCCCTGCGTGAGCTGGCTCTCTACCAGAAAGCCGGCCTGGATTCCATCCTCTTGGAAAACATGCACGATATCCCCTATCTGAACCGCAAAGCTCCCGAAGAGACCATTGCCGCAATCGCCGTGATAGCCTCCAGGCTCAGAGCTGAGACGGAGCTGCCTCTGGGCTTGCAGATTCTGGCGGGGGCAAACCGGGCAGCTCTGACAGTGGCACACTGCGCCGCTCTGGATTATATCCGGGCAGAAGGCTTTGTGTTCGGGCATCTGGCAGATGAAGGCTATATGGATAGCGATGCCGGAGAGCTCCTGCGTTACCGCCGCAATCTGGGTGCAGAAACCGTGAAAATCTTTACCGATCTGAAGAAGAAACACTCCTCCCATGCCATCACGGCAGACACAAGCCTGGCAGAAACCGCCAAAGCTGCCGAGTTCTTCCTCTCCGATGGCCTGATCATCACCGGCAGCAGCACGGGCGAAGCCTGCGCCACGGCGGATCTGATCTCTGTGAGAAAAGCTTCCGGGCTTCCCATCCTGATTGGCAGCGGTATCACGGAAGCTAATCTGGCAGAGTTTTGGCCCTTGGCAGATGCCTTTATAGTGGGCTCCCACTTCAAGGAAGAGGGCATCTGGCAGCGTCCGGTCTCCAGGGAGAGAGTCTCCGCCTTCATGCAAAGAGTCCACTCCCTGCGTGAGAGTGCCGGAAATACTGCTTGACTTGGCATGAGCAGAGGGAGAAACTGAGCCTATGAAAAAAATCAAGATTCTGGCCATCGAATATCTCTTTTGGCTTTACTGCCTGGCCTGCCTCACCTGGCTTGCCGCCCGGGTTTTTGACTTCGGCGGCTCAGGCCCTATGCTGCTCTCAGTGCCGGTTCTGCTGGCCGCACTCTTCCAATTTATACCCGGCTCATTGGGCAGAGTAGTGGTTCGCCCGGAGTCGGATGCTTCCCGGGCTTGCCTCAAGCTACAGGTGGCTTTGGGCGTTCTGATCAGCCTGATAATGGCTTGGGTGATGGTGGAAGTCAAGCCCCTGGATTTCTTCACCGGAGCTCAGAACACCACCTCGATCCTGAAGGGAATCTTTAACCCCAATCCGGCGGAACTGGTTCCCATGCTGCTGGCGCTGGTGGAGACCATCTATCTGGCTCTATTGGCAACCGTTCTTGCCATTCCCTTTGCCTTTTTCCTGAGCTTCTTTGCCGCCAAGAACCTGATGTTTGGCTCTTTCTGGGGCAAGACAGCCTATTTCTTTATCCGCACTATCTCCACCATTTTCCGCTCCATAGAAGCCATCGTTTGGGCAATAATCTTTTGCGTCTGGGTGGGTATCGGACCCTTTGCCGGCATGCTGGCACTCTGGATTCATTCCATCTCCGCCCTGATCAAGCTCTATAGCGAACAGATCGAGAACATCGATCAGGGTCCCGTCGAAGCCATCAAAGCCACCGGAGCCTCCACCTTGCAGATCTGGCGTTATGCCGTTTCTCCCCAGATTCTGGCACCCTATCTGGCTTTCACCATCTACCGCTGGGATATAAACGTCCGCATGGCAACCATCGTGGGTTTCGTGGGCGGCGGAGGCATCGGTCTTGCCCTCTATCAACAGCAGCAGATGCTGGCCTGGCGCAATGTGGGACTGATTATGTGGCTGATCGCGCTGATCGTGTGGGTGATGGATATATTTTCTGCCTATATCAGGGAAAAACTGGTGAACTAAAGCTATCCCGTTTAGTTTATCAAGCAAGAACCAGGTCATTTACCCCCTTCCGGGGAGAAGAGATTAGATGAGGATTTTATGACGAACTATAATCCGGTGGAACTTATCCTGAAGAAACGCAACGGCCAGGACCTCAGCGCTGAGGAGATCAGCTTTTTTATCCGCGGCTACCTGGATGGCTCAATAGCTGAATACCAGATGTCTGCCCTTTTGATGACGATCTTTTTCCAAGGTGCCAGCGGAGAAGAGATTGCTTCTCTAACCAGGACTTATATAGATTCAGGCAAAAGCCTGAGCTTCCCGGATGAACTTCCAGTGGCAGATAAACACTCCACCGGCGGAGTAGGCGACAAGATTTCCCTGATGCTGGCTCCTATCGCGGCTGCCTGCGGACTCTATATCCCCATGATCTCCGGACGTGGCCTGGGTCACACCGGCGGTACCCTGGACAAGCTGGAAGCCATCCCCGGCTTCAAAGTGCAATACTCTCTGCAGGAATTTCAAACTCTGGTGGAACGTTATGGACTGGCTATGGTGGGACAATCTGCCGAGCTCGTCCCTGCCGATAAACGCATCTACGCCCTGCGGGATGTGACTGCCACGGTGGAAAGCCCCGGACTCATCACTGCCTCTATCATGAGCAAAAAGATCGCCGAGGGTGCCAAAGACCTGGTGATCGATCTGAAAGTCGGCAGCGGTGCTTTCATGCCCAATCTGCGCCGTGCCAAGGAATTGGCAGAGCTCCTGGTGCACACCGGCAAGAGCTTTGACCAAAGAGTATCCGTGGTCTTTTCAAACATGAATTCTCCCCTGGGTTCCGCCGTGGGCAATGCCCTGGAGATGATAGAGGCCATTGACTATCTCAAAGGCAAGACTCTCCCGGATACCAAAGCGCTCACCGATGCCCTGGTGCAGAGAATGCTGATCTCCTCCGGACTCTGTGCTGATGAAATTGCTGCACAGGCCAAGATCGACTCGGTTCTGCAAAGTGGCAAAGCCCTGGAGATCTTCCGCAAGATGATCGAAGTCCAGGGTGGCAATCCCCGGGTGCTCGAAAACTACACCCTGATGGGCACTGCCAAATACCGCCTCCCCATTCTGGCAGAATCTACCGGCTACGTACATGCCATAGACAGCCGCGCCATCGGTTATGCCCTGGTGCGGATAAAAGCCGGCAGAATGAAGACCACGGACGTTCTGGACTATGCTTCTGGAGCGCTTCTCAAACCCAAGATCGGCTCCTTTTTGGAAGCCGGAGAGCAGATTGGCGAGCTGCTATCAAACAATGAGGCTGAAGGCAAGAATGTGGCAAAACTGATCCAAAATGCCTACGGTATAGCACCTCTGGAAAAAGCCACCGAGCCTCTGATCTTTGAAATCATGAAACCCTAGGAGGGTCAATGGGTCCGGTCACAGAACATCATCTGCTCATCTTCCTGGTTCAATTTGCCCTGCTACTGGGAGCCTGTAAAGTAGTTGGATTCTTTCTGGAAAGGATCAAGCAGCCCACCATCACCGGCGATGTTCTGGTTGGCCTGCTGCTGGGTCCCTCCATCTTTGGCAAATACCTCCCGCAGATCCAGAGCCAGATCTTCCCAGACGACCCCATTCAATGGGCAATGCTGGGCACCATAGCCTGGTTTGGCAATCTCTTTCTCCTGATGGAGACGGGGCTCGAGATCAACTTCACCAAGGTCTGGAAGCAGCGCGGCAGTGCTATCAAACTCTCCGCTTCCGATCTCCTGATCCCAATTGCTATCTCTTTTATTCCGATGTATTTCCTCCCCGAGCGCTTCATGGTCGATCCCAGTCAACGCTTTCTTTTTGCCCTCTTCATCTCTGCCATCATGACCATCAGTGCGCTTCCGGTTGCCATCCGTGGCATGCGGGAAATGAATATCCTCAAGACGGACGTGGGTTTCCTCACCGTTTCCGCCCTCACTTTGAACGATCTGGTAGGCTGGGTGGTCTTCACAGTCATCCTCGGTCTCTTTGCCCATGGCTCTTTGGAACTGGGTTATGTGGGCAAACTCATGATCGGCACTCTGCTCTTCACGGTGCTGAGCCTGACCCTGATGAAGAACCTCATAGACAAGCTGATCGGCACCATCCACAAGAAGATTGGACGCGAAACTGGCTATAAAACTACCTTTATAGTGATCCTGGGCATGCTGATGGGGGCGCTCACCCTCAAGATCGGGATCCACTCCCTCTTTGGCTTCTTCATAGCCGGCATCGTGGTGGGAGAATCACGCTACGTCACAGAAAAAGACCGCTATGTGCTGAACCGCATGGTGCACTCCATCTTTGTGCCTATCTTCTTTGCCAAGATCGGACTTTCCATCGATATTCTGGCCAATCTGGATTGGTTCCTGGTGGCTTTGATGCTGGTGATCGGACTTTTTGCCCGCTATCTGGCAGCCTATCTGGGAGCTCGCTGGTCGGGTCAGGATCGGGCAAATTGCCACACCATCGCCATCTGCCACAGTCCCGGCGGAGAAATGCACATCGTGATCTCCATGTTGGGGCTTTCCCTCGGCGTGATCAACGAAACCGTTTTCGTGAGCATCGTCACCGCTGCCATCATCACCACCATCATCTTTGGTCCCTGGCTCGGACTGGCTCTGCGCAAATTGAATAAGAATAAGACCATTCTGCTTTTCTCTGGCGATGCCATCATCCTGGGCTACAACAGTAACAACCGCAGAGACTTAATTTCCCGGCTCAGCCATGAAGTGAGCAAACGCATCAAGCAAACTGAGGAAGATGTCTTTGCTGAGATTATGCACCGCGAAGAGCAAATCACCACCGCCCTGGGTAAAGGAATAGCGGTTCCTCATGCACGCCTGGCAGGACTCAAACAATCCCTGCTCTATGTGGGTAAACCTGTGTCACCTCTGGAATGGGACAGCCCGGACGGTGAGGAAGTGCACACCGTATTCCTGCTGCTCACCCCTGCCAACGATCCCAAAGCTCAGCTCAATATCATGCAGTGCCTGGCGGGTTCCCTGCGTAAGCCGGAACTGCTCAATAAGTTGCACTATACCATGGATCCCGGCAAACTCTACCACCTCATCACCGAATGCCTCTCCGAGAGTGAATCCTGCCTGCTGAGAGCAAATGACTAAGGGTGGAAGCCATAGGGGTTAGTGACAAGTGACCAGAGTGGAAGCGACATCTTGTCGCTTAACAGTGATTAGGGATTAGGGA
>JAZHDE010000034.1:0-7846 GCA_036584515.1 Candidatus Cloacimonadota bacterium
GTCAGTACAGCGGCCATGGGGGAAGTGAGTCCGAGAGCACTCATCATGGAACCGCTCTCTACAAAACTACCCATGATTCCAGCGGTCGTCGTGATGGCGACAGTGGAAGAACCTTGGGCTGTCTTGAGAATGGCGGAAATGAGGAACGGAAAGAAAATACCAACCATGCTCAATGCAGCAGCATTTTCTTTCATATAACCTACAAAGCCTGCACTGGAAATAACCTTGCCCAAAACACCGCCTGCTGCAGTGATGAACAGGATGGGACCGACAATCTTCAATGTGTCGGTGGTCATGTTGTTGAACTCTTTCAAAAGGCTCTTTTGGGAGAGCAGGATGATACCGACAAAAAGCTGTCCGCCTGTCTGTTGCACCTGATCAAGATGAGCTTGAGGCAGGGATTGACGCATGTGGACAGATACTTCGTCCGAGGACTGCAGATCTCCGGCAAAGATCAGGTTCTTATAGGGCAGCATCTCGCCAAGCTTGCTGAGCTCGGCAGGAATCAGGTTAAAATACTTCTCGTTGTAGACCAAGCCCACAGTGCGTTCCAGATTGGAGCGGAGAACGGGCTCGAGACTCTGCCAGTTCTTGCTTCCGCAGAAGACGTAGATGTCTTCATCCTCGCCGAAGGCCAGGGGTTTGGCATAGTCCATGATCTTATCATAAGCTGTGTAACGCTCTGAGCTTGCCTTCTTGCCTTGACAGGAAGCCAGAAGGAGCAACACAGAACAAAGGGTGAGGACAAGAATGATTCTTTTCATTTCTACCTCTTATTGGGCTTGGGAAAAAGGTAATTGGCTCCGCTGATCAGAGTGATGGCTGCAACCAGCCAGAACCAGACTGTGATGGTGGTCTTGACGGCCGGGGGGCTGTAATTTGCTCCCCAAAAACACAGGGCAGCGATCAGACCCAGCATCTGCATCACGGTCTTGATCTTGCCCAGTTTATCGGCTGCCACTATAATGCCACGTTTCTTATAGACTTCACGCAGGATGGTGATCAGCACTTCCCGGAAAAGGATGATCCCAAAGATCACCCAGCTCAGGCGAAAAGGCTCCAGCAGGCAGAGAGCAGCCAGGGCAGTGAGCACCAGCAGCTTGTCCGCCAGGGGGTCCATAATTTTGCCAAAATTGCTCACTATATTGTATTTACGCGCCAGAGCTCCATCCAGATAATCCGTGAAAGATGCCACGCAGAAGATGATCAGAGCCAGCCAAATGCTATTGAAATAGGGCTGAGCGTAGATCTGCCAGGCAAAGACCGGGATCAGGATCACCCGGGCAAGCGTGAGAGCATTGGGAACCCTAGGATTCATGAGACTCTTCCGGCTTGCTCACTTCTGGCTGGGGATGGTGGATAATGTTATCCATAGCAGCTTTTTGCTCGTGCTGCACCACGCTGATCTCGCCGTCGTGATAGCGGTTGTCATGATCCATCAGATGCAGAAGAGTAAGCGTGATCAGAGTGCCAACCAGCAGTGTTCCTGCCACAGCTCCCATAAACCAGTAAGGGATAATCATTTCCAAGACGTTTTGCCAGATCAGAATATAATAGGTGCCAAAGCTGAGAATCAGGGGAATAAAGAACAGCATAAGAGTGTGCCGCATGGTCAAAGCCTTGATGCGGAGATAGTCCACGACGGAGACAGACTTGCGTTTCTGCAGCAGCAGGAGACGCTGCTCATAGACCTCGCGTCCAAAGATCATCGTGCACAATAGCAATAGACCCACCAGAATATCGGTGATCAAGCTTAGCAGACCCAGACTCTTCAGCTTGGCTTCGGAGTTGTTCCAGGCGATGGATTGCTGGTCAAGGTCTTCTTCCCCGAGATATTGACGGAGGGTGGAGATTACGCTGTGACGTGCAAATCTGGCACGGGGCTCGGCCTTGAAATTGATAGTGATAATATCCGGAAAACTGAAGCCGGACAAGAGATCATCGCTCAGGGGCAGGCTATAGGTCTGAGTGAGTTCGCGTCCTGCACTGGGACCTGTTTCATGTTTCAAGCTATCCAATTCGGGGAACTTCCCCAAGTCCGAGAGCAGAGGGCTAACCTTGGTTGTATCCGTGAGATAGGCATAGATCGGGTAGCTCACCAGGTCTTGTAACTGAGCTTGTTTGGCAGTCTCAAATTGATAGTGCAGGCCTACCCATCCCAAAACCAGGAGGGTAACGAGGCTCAAGAGCAGGTAATATCTTAGGGTCATATATCTTAGCTTCCTTTATGTCTGATCGTAGCCAGCAAGTATTTGCTTGGTTCATTGCTGAAATTCAGCTCAATAATGTCAAGGGAAGAGTTGCAGACCTCTCTTTTCAGATCAGCTTCTCGCTGGATGGGGTAGATAATCACGGCCTCTCCGGCAGTATGCAGGTTGCGTTTGATGGCTTCCATTACGTCGTGCATGCTGCAAAGGAGTTCTTCCCTGCCTGCAGCTCTGCCGGGGAAGGGAGAACGCAAGCCGCTGCCCTGGGGCATCCAGGGAGGATTGGAGACTATCAGTCCGGCTGGACGGGGATGAATAGCTGTCCTGAGATCAGCTTCCACAAAGTCGGTTTGCACACCGCATAGAAGAGCATTATCCCGGGCAAGCTGCACCTGAGAAGGGGCAATTTCCCAGCCTGTGACCTGCCAATTGGGTCTTTGCAGAGCGAGCATCAGGGAAACGATCCCACAACCACTGCCTAGTTCCAGAACCTCCCGTTCCTCGTTGTTACAACGAGCCAGAACGTATTCCACCAGCAGCACAGAAGCAGAGCTAACTGCCTGATAGTGCGGATCCTGATAGATCACCAAGTCCCGAATGGGAAGTTTGACAGCTCTGAGTGCGGCCTTATTCAGCGGGAGAGTTCCAGCATCCGGTTCAGGCAAGCCACAGCACGTTCTGCTATCCCGGGCTCCACCTGTATGTGATGAGTTTCCGTTTCCAGAGAACGCAGCAGATCTTCCATGCGGGTCTTCTTCATGTTCTGGCAGATGGCAGCTTCGGAGAGCGCAACGATCTTCTTCTCCGGGTAAATATGCCTGAGGTAATCTATCAAGCCCTTTTCCGTGGCCAGGATCACTTCATCGTGAGTGGAGACATAATCCATCATTCCCCCGGTGGACATCACCAGATCAGCTTCCTGAAGCAGATCAAGCTGGCACTCAGGATGTGCTAAAAACTTGTATTCTGGATACTTGGCACGGACTTCCCGCAGATTTCTCAGGCTCAAACCCCAATGATGAACGGGACAATATCCGTTCCAGGTGATCACCTTACGGCCGCTCTGTTTAGCTGCCCAAGTGCCCAAATTCTGATCCGGCACAAAGAGTATCTCACGGTTTTTGGGGAAGGAAGAAACCACCTTCACAGCGTTGGATGAGGTGCAGCAGACATCGCTCTCGGCCTTGACTTCCACGGAAGAATTCACATAGCAAACCACCGCAGCACCGGGATGCTTGGCTTTGAAAGCCCGAAGCTGTTCTGCCGTGATCATATCTGCCATGGGACAACCTGCGTCCTCCACGGGAAGCAGCACCTTGGCAGAGGGATTCAGGATGGCGGCAGTTTCGGCCATGAATCTGACTCCGCAAAAGACGATTATCTCGGCGCTGGCTTCTTTGGACAGAATGGAAAGCTGTAGCGAATCGCCCCGGAAATCTGCCAGATCCTGGATGTCGGTGGTCTGATAGTTATGTGCCAGAATCAGGGCATTCTTGGCTTTTTTTAAGGTCTCTATTTGTTCTCTTAGTTCTTGCATAATAGCTCCAAAAGGGATTCCTTAACTGGTTCCCGTGCTGCCAAACCCTCCATCTGAACGCATACTATCCTCCAGGATCTCCACTTCAGAGAGTTCAACCGCTGGCAGTTGATTGATCACCATCTGGCAGATCCTCATACCCGGCTGAACCACAAATTCTTGCGAGCCGTGATTGATGAGGATGGCCATGATCTCTCCCCGGTAATCCGCATCGATCGTGCCGGGGCTGTTGAGCACCGTCACACCATGCTTGAGCGCCAAACCACTGCGGGGTCTGATCTGTGCTTCAAAGCCTTCCGGAAGCTGAATGGCAATTCCCGTGGGAATAGCTCGAAAAGCCCCGGGAGCCAGGATCAGAGCCTCGTCCAGATCTGCTGTAAGATCATAACCCGCGGCATGCAGGCTCATGCGGCGTGGAGCCGTTGCGGAAGAACGCAAGGTGCGATAGACCAGCTTCACGACTTGCGGTTCAGAAGGTAATCCGCCAGGATTTGCAGCATGAGGGAACGCTCTCCCAGGCTGCTGATGGCAGATTTGGCTTTATCGATCAATTCCTTGGCCTGACGTCGGGATTCCTCCACCCCATAAACAGAGGGGAAGGTCACCTTGCCGGCCTCTTCATCCTTGCCTATTGTCTTACCCAGTTCTTCCTGGGTTCCCTCGATGTCCAAAAGATCGTCAACTATCTGAAAAGCAACACCGATGCAGTTTCCATATTCCTCAATAACTTTAAGTTCTTTGGCAGGAGCACCGCCGCCCAGAGCACCCAGGCGCAGGCTGAGATTGATCAGCCTTCCAGTCTTGTTTTCATGAATGTAGTTCAGGGTCTTCTTGTCCACCTTTTTGCCCTCGCTGGCAATATCGACCATTTGTCCGGAGATCAGCCCCACAGCGCCGCATTCATGCGCCAATTCACGCACAAACTGCATGCGCAGAGCGGGTTCCACCCCGGTGTGAGTGACCAGCTCAAAAGCGCTGACCAAGAGGGAATCCGCCGCCAGCAGCGCTTCACCTTCTCCAAAAACTGCATGGCAGGATTTCTTGCCACGACGGTATTCATCGTCGTCGATATCCGGAAGATCGTCATGAATCAAAGAAAAAGTGTGCACCATCTCCAGAGCGGCAGCCACCGGTGTGATGGCCTCCAGATCGTCCTTGTAAAGCTGATAGGCCAGCATGGTGAGATAGGGACGCAAGCGCTTCCCACCGGCAAACACGCTGTATCGCAAAGCCTTGTGAATCTCCTTGGGATATTCGTCTTTGCGGGGAAGGTAGCGATCCAGGATGATGTTGACCAACTCCTGCTTTTCTTTCATGTCTTTCTTGAGCAATACTTTATGATCCATCTGATGAAGTCTCCTGCGTGATAGCTCTGGTTTTCATGAGGATTTCCAGCCGTGCCTCAGCTTCGCCTAGTTTTTTACGGCAATGAATTAGATACTTTTCGCCTTCCTGATACAGATCCAGAAGCTCTTCCAGCTCCACGGAATCGGCACTCATGCGCTGAGCAATTTTCTCCAGCACCTGCATGGCCTCTTCAAAGCTGAGCTCTTCAATCTTGACATCTTCTTGCATTGCTTCTCCCTGATTGTTTCGGGATCAAAGAACCCAAAACCTCGTTCTGTAGATAGCTGCCACCGCCACAACTCACAGGGGAGCCCGCGCTGGCAATATTTATCCAATTGAATCCGAGTTTATAGGCTAAACTGATTTTGTCAATTAAAAAGCGTGATTACCGCCAGAAGAGTTCCAGAGAGCAGTTCTATATAAGCTTTGTCTGCCGTGAAGTAGTTGCTTATCCCGCGGGACAGCTCGGGCTGCAAAGTGAGCCCCTCCAGAGGATAGTATAGTCCTGTGCTATTCAATATCTTAGCCTCAGGACTTCGGGCAAGCAGAGAGAGCAGACTGCCTTTGGGATAGCTCAACAGATTCTGCTGTTTTAACATAAAGAGCACTTGGTTTGCACTCTCGATGCGGATAGAGTTTTCTGCCGAACTGAAGAGCTCCAGATTTTGCAGCAGACCCAGAGCGTGGTCAAACCTGCCACCCAGGTCGTTGCAAATGATGATCTCACGGTAGCCTTGATTTACTGCCCAAGCCAGCGCCAGCTCCATATCCGTCTCGTTTTTCTCCGGAGCAAAGCTTTGCACCAAAACCCCTTCCGGAATATGCCCGGGATCAAGGCTATCAAAATCTCCAATCACCAGATCCGGCTTCCTACCCAGGGAATTCAAGAGCTCCAGCCCACCATCAACCGCAATCAGGCAGTCCTGCGCCCGGATACAATCGTATCCCGTGGGTATCTGGGAGGGGCTGTGGTTGCTAAAAAGCCAGGCTCGTCCGGCTTTAATTGCGGACATAGACGCTGTCGTCGATGAAATTCAGATAAGCTGCGGGATCGTCTCGCTCTCCCCACCAGCACCTCATAGTGTAGATGCGGACCGGTGGAGAGCCCTGTCGAACCCATCAGGCCAATGATCTGGCCCTTCTCCACGCGGTCTCCGGGTGAGACCAGAGCATTGTAAAGATGTGCGTAGATGGTTTCATAGCCGTTTTCATGATCCAAACGGATGAATTTGCCATAGCCGGATTCGTATTCCACCTTCTTCACCACGCCGGAAGCAGTAGCGTAGATGGCAGTGCCGAGTTTGTTGGAAATATCTATGCCCATGTGAAACTCTATGCGGTTCAGGATGGGATGCATACGCAGACCCCAGTTGTCGCTGATTCTGCCAAAACAAGGATAAATAGAGGGCGCTCCGATCCTGGAAGTGGGCTTGCGAACTGGCTCATCGCCCCGGATGGTATTGATGATACCCTGCAGCTTTACCTGCATCCGATCAATCCGGTTGTCCACGGATTGGATGTAGGGCAGCGCCGGCTGATCGCCGCTGATATAGGGATAATTCACTTCGGATTTGATCCGGATACTGCCAGTCTTGAGGGAATCCACCACCACACTGATGGAATCCAGAGTGCTGCTGAGGGTGGTGATATTCTGTTCCATGCGTTGACGCAATTCACGGTTCTCTGTGGCCAAACGATTGGCTACATTAGCCTTGTGTGAGATGCGGGAGGCGCTGATAAAGAGGATGAAAGTGCAGATTAGCAAAAATCCCAAAAGCACAAAAGCTCCCCAGAGCACAGATTTGTGTATGCTCAGAACCCTGCGTCTGCCATCCATGCCTAGTTGATAGGAAAGCTGCAGGCGATTCGGTGGGATGAATTCTTTTTCTTGTTCTTCCATAATCTCTTGTCTGTATGGAGCAATTAGTGTTCCAAATTTGTTCTTATCGAGGGAGTAATTGGCATCCCGTGGGGGAATCGAACCCCCGTTGCGTGACTGAGAATCACGAGTCCTGGGCCACTAGACGAACGGGACACAAGCTGCAGGCAAAAATATTGGCGACCCCTAGGGGAATCGAACCCCTCTTGCAAGAATGAAAATCTTGAGTCCTAACCGATAGACGAAGGGGTCGCAAAACTTTGGTGATCCAGGTTGGACTCGAACCAACGACTCTCTACTTAAAAGGCAGATACTCTACCACTGAGTTACTGGACCTATCTTGACTGCGTTTTGCCAAGAAATTTGGATGCCACATTTCTGTCAAGACATTTCTTCCGCTGCAGGGACTTGGGTTTCTTTTAAACACAGAGGACACAGAGAGAAGCAGAGAATAGCAAAGTGGAGAAGGATTTACAATGTACGATTTACGATAGACAATGGGAACGCTTCGCGGGGTTGACCCGGGAAATAGAAGTGGAGTTTTTTTCTCTTAAAACAGAGTAAAAGAGGAAAAGAGATTTAGGGATGGTCGTCTGGCTGATGGATTTAAGCCATGTATCTGTAGGGGCAGACCTGCGTGTCTGCCCGAAAGCCCTGAAGGGGCGCTCTGTAAGCGATGGGTGGCAACCCATCGAACCGGCAGCCCACCCTGATCAAAGCCCTGAAGGGGCGTGATCTGTTGAAATGGAACTGAATCGACGGGATTTTCTCCCAGCTCCACACCTACTGATCTCGCCACCACGCTCTTTCCTCTCCTATTCCTGGCGGAGTCTTCGCCGAGTCTTGCAGGACTCTTCCCGAGCACTTTGCTCCGGA
>JAZHDE010000035.1:0-7742 GCA_036584515.1 Candidatus Cloacimonadota bacterium
GCAGACCAATTATTTTGGCAGGCGGTACGGCGACCGCCTCTACAAAGCGAAGCAGGGTGGCACTCGTCACTTGTCACTCGGCGAAGCCGCTCACTGTTCGCTGTTCAATCGCGAAGCATAGAACTGCTCCATCACTCCCAGCATGGCTTCTATCACGGCCTTGGGGTCATCGACAGCCAGGGTTTTCTTGTCTCCATTATCAAAGGTAACCACTACATTGCCCAGGGCCTTGGAGATCTCGCGGATCTTGGGGATCACGAGGTAGCTTTTGCCCAGATGTTCATCGTCGTAAGTAAAGATAGCTTTCATAAGTTCCTCCGATTAGTAGCGTTTGAGATTGAAGCTTTGGCTATAGGTCTCGCCGGGACGCAGGTATTCGATCTCGGAAGGGTCAAAGCTGATCAGGCTGTAATCCGGATCGTCATAACCACTGAAATAATCATCAAAAAAATAGCACTGCTCGGCAGCTTCTGCCTTTTGAGAGCTATTGGTGACGATCTGAGCAGTTCCTGCCAGGCGGACATAGCCGGTCTGGCCATCGCTGTGCAGAGGTATGCAAACCTCTACCCAGCGATTTCCAGCTATTTGCTGCACCTTGGAATCTCCGCTGAAGGTAACCATCCAATATCCATCATCGTAATTGAACAGCACGATCGGGCGAACCCGCGGCTGTTTCTTATCGACTGTTGCCAGATAGGCATATTGGTTTTGCCTGATCCAGGATAGAGCTTCGGCTTGGAGGGCGGATTCGTTGGTGCGTGCCATTATCTATTCCCGCACAATCCTCACAGCGGTGACTCTGGCTTGGTTTTCCACCAGGGGATTATCGGCAGAGTCACGGGGGAGGTTTTCGATTTGATGAACAATTTCCATGCCTTCCAGCACCTGACCAAAGACGGTGTGCTTGCCATTGAGCCAGGAAGCGCCATCACGCTTGGTCACGATGAAGAATTGGGAGCCGTTTGTATTGGGGCCGGAATTGGCCATACAAAGTGTGCCATAGCTCACGGGATGGATCAGAGTCTGTCCGGTCATGATCTTGTTTCCGGTGATCTGAGTATAGAATTCATGCGGGTGGTCCATGATGGGAGTTCCGCTCTGGGCTGCAACCACGGCATTCACGATCCCGGCAATGGCGGAATCCGGCTCGGTGGTGGAGGACATATAGGGCATGATCACTTCGCCCCAAACTCTGCGGGCCATCTGATCATCTGCAATAGGACCAGTGGCAATGGTGCCGCCGGTGTAGCATTCATCTTCAAAACGATAGTCCGGGCCGCCTCTGCCATCATCAGAACGATCGGCATTCTTGGTATTCGGGCAACCGCCCTGGATCATGAAATCGGGGATTACCCGGTGAAAATAGGTTCCCACGTAGTAATTGGACTCCGCCAGGGAGACGAAGTTCTGCACGGTGCGGGGAGTGAGCTCGGGCCACAACTCGATCGTTATGTTTCCCAGATTGGTTTCGATTACAGCTTTCAATTGTTCTTCCTTTATTTGTTCGTCTGTGTTTGCGCTCAGGATAAGAGCAGTGGCCACAATGGCTGCCACGATCAGGATCCGGATTAGGGCTCCTCTAAACATCTTGTTCTCCTTTTAAATTGTCTTTGCTCTCATATCGGCAGATCTCTGGAATTCCGTCAATTACTTTTATGTAACTGAAGTTTCTCAGCCAATCACCACTATTGCCATAAAATCCCTTGCCAATCGGCTTGAAGACAGGCGTGTGGCTGTGTCCCATGAAAACAAAGTCATATTTATCGTTCTTGATCAATTTACTGGCATAAAGCTCCAAACCTTCACTTCTTCTTCTCTGTTTGGGTTTTTGAGGCTTTCTTTTGCTGCTGGTGCGGGAGAGTTTGTTGCCCAGGCTCAAAGCCAGGTCGGGGTGCATCAGGCTGTAGATAGTCCGGATAGGGCTGCTGCGGATCAGATAACGGAATATCTTGTAACGCAGGTCGTTAATGGTGTATAGATCGCCGTGGCTAAAGAAGAATCTCTTGCCATCGGCTGTGAGGCTAAAACTTCTGTCATAAAGCTCTGCCCCCAGATAGTCCCGGAAGAAATCTCCAAACCAGAAGTCGTGATTGCCGCTGATGTAAACCAGCTTGCAGCCTTCCTCCCGGATATCTGCCAGGATTTTGAGCAGCGGGAAGTGTTGTTTGATGATCCCAAACTTGCTTTCACTCCAGAGATCAAAGATATCTCCATTGAGCACCAAAAGATCGTAAGAGCCGATCAGGCTGCGGAAGAAATCCAGCACCATCTGCTGTCTGTCCTGATCTCCGGGTTTGAGGCCGGTAAATTTGTAATGAACGTCGCTAACTACGCAGATTCTCATCTTTGCCTGGTGAGTAGGTAGTATACTATATTGGTGCCAAAACGCAGAGCCAGTTCCCGCAGCTCGGGTGGGTCGTCATGCGTGGAGGGATCGGCCCAGCCGTCTGAGATATTGGTCTCGTAAGTATAGAGGGTCATCAGCCTGCCATTATCGTCAAAGATACCAAACGCTTTGGGAGGCTGTTCATCATGCAGGTGGATTTTGGGCAGAGATTCAAAGCTGAAGAAGCTGGTATAGAGAGGGAAGGAAGGATCCAGTTCAATGAGCTCACGTTCTGGGAAAATGCGGCGTATCTCACGACGGAAGGAGCCATCCATGCCATAGTCATCATCAGCATAGAGGAATCCGCCCCGCTCCATCCACATACGCAGGTTGTCAATCTCCCGCTCGGTGAAGCGGATATTGCCGTGCCCGGTGAGATATACGAAGGGGTATTCAAAGAGTTTGGCTTCTGAGGCCCGCACCACGGATTGAATCTGAGGGAAGTTTGTAGAGAGGCTTTGGTTCACAAAGGCGGCAAGATTGGGGAGGACTTCCGGGTCGTTGTACCAATCTCCTCCGCCATCGTAGGCCAGGCGGGCAAAACCTGTTCGGGACAAACTGTTATCCACCACTCCCGGGAGCAGGCTCACCAAGGCGCAAAGCAGAACTATGAGGCAGAGTTTATGGGGCATATCAGTTCAATATCACCAGATCAATCTTTATCAGTGAATTACCGACCACAGCGTAGAAACAACTGTCAAAACTATCGTAGAGAGAGAGGTAACGCAGATCCTGCAGGAGATCAATGCTGGAAAACACTTCTCCTCTGCTGCCATCGATCACGGAGATGCGGTTACGTTCTGGAAGAACGACCAGACTGCCATCGATGCGGGGATCTTCGCTGCTGGTAATCTCTTGGGCTTCCAGCACATCATCTTCGGAGATGGCACTGCGGCTGTCTATGGCCCAGGCGATGGTGCCCCCGGGTTTGATCCCGATGAGCTTGCGGTTTCTAAGGCTGAGCATCAGTGTATTCTGAGTCTTCAGCAAATAGAGAATATCTTCGTCCAGCACCAGGTTCCAGCCGGGTTCCTGCTTGCTTTTATCATAAGCATATAGATTCTTCCCTGAAGCCAGATAGATATAATCCAGGTCAAAAGCGGGTATGGCCGTCACGGGATGAGGTAGCTGCTTGGTCCAGGCAATGCGGCATTCTGCGCGGCGGGCGGGAGAATTGACCATTCGTTCCATAATCTTGAGGATATCCGCATTTCTGAGACGGAGAGTATTGGGAAGCTCTTCCAGAGTGCTTACCCTCCGGGATTCAAAGAGCAGACGCAGCTTATGCAAGCCGGAATCGATGAATCTATTGCCAAAGGCTACATAGAGCACAGTCAATAGTGTGATGGCCAATAGCACTATGCTGCTGATCTGCAGGCGGCTGAGCTTGCGTTTCTTTTTCAGAGAGGGATCAGACAGTCGGCTAAGTTGCAGCCACAGAGCATTCTTTTCAGATTGGCAGGATTCCAGAAGAGCTTGCAGTGTGCCGGGGTTCTTGATCTGATCCAAAAGCTTGAGCGCTTGTGGGGAGGGCAGCACCAGAAAGTGCTGAGCTTCCTCAATCTGCAATCTGTGAGTGCGAACTTTGAAGTCTTCCTCGGCATAGCCCAGGAGCTCCAGTTCGTGAGCAGCTTTGATGTGATAGTGTTTCCAGTTGCGTCCGATCTGGTTCAGCCCCTTGGCGTCCACAACTCCACACAGCATTCTGCCAAACTGCACAAAGAAGAGCTCGTTATCATAGACCAGTCCAAAAAATAGCGAGATGCCTTTCTCGGCCATAACAGTCTTCCGCATCCGGGCGTGAAGCTTCCAATGATACTCACTCCAAAAGGACTTCAGCCAGTTTTCCACTTCCATGCGGCTTAGTTTGAGAGGCTCAGCATTGATCAATTCCAGCTTGATTTCTGCCTGAATCTCTTCCAGAGCAAAGTCCTTCTCAGGATGCCAGGTGCAGAGAAACCAAGCGAATCTGCCTTCCGGAGAAGCTTGGTAAGCGACCACGCTTCCCGGGGGGGTAAAGTGTTTAGAGTGTATTGATAGCATAACTTAGCTCCACCACTTGATAAAGGAACGGTAAAAGACCCTGTAGAGAGTGGGCAAGTCCATCAGCATATTTGTATAAGAGGCATTGGCCAGGGGGCACCAGCATTCCTTATGGTGGATGCTGCGACGCTCCAGCTCGGCTTCCGGACTGAACCAGATCTGCCGGAACTTGTAGTTATTGGTGCGTAGGTTCCCCAAAGGCTTGGCTTTGATGCAACAGCTCCAGATATCTCCATCGGGAGAGATTTGAGCCGAGGCAACTCCGGAGTAGCAGGGCAGCACCTGAGTCTGATCCCGCAGGATCTGCTTCACCAGGTTATAGTACTCTATTCTAAAGGCCATGGTTATCTTACTCATGCCTTTGTATTTATCGTTCTTGATCCGGTGGATCAGATAGTCTATGGCGGATTTGTATTCCACCAGAGAGGGTGTGATGCCGGCCCCGATGGTATCCAGTTCCACTCTTTCCTCTGCAATCTCAGTGATATAGCTATCTGGTTTCAGGCGCATCAGTTCGTTGGCGATCAGGGAGAAGTTTTCCACGTTGTACTTGGAGATCACGGTGTGGATACCCACCTGCAGATTGGGCAGCTTGAGCGCTTTGAGGCGGGTGAAGGTGGCGGTGGCTTTGCGGTAATTGCCGGGCACGCCTCTGATCTCATCGTGCTGGGAATCAATCCCATCCAGAGAGACGTTGATCACGATCTGAGCTTTGGGGCAGGCAGTTGCGATCTTTTCCACCTTCTCTTCGATGGCTTTGGTGAGCAGGCCGTTGGTGGGGATATTGATGATGCGGGGCTTTGATATCTTGTAGATGGCGATCACAATCTCATCGATATCGTTTCGCAGGAAGGGTTCTCCCCCGCTGAAAGTGATCCAGTAGGGACTTCTGCCCACAGACTTGAAGATCTTCTGATACTCGCTGACCGTGAGGTTGCGAGCCTTCTTTTTCCAGATATTGCAGGTGTTGCAACGTGAATTGCAGGTATAAAGCAGGCTCACCGTGTAATTCATGGGCATAAGCTTGGGAAGTCCCAAGTGCTTCATGAGCCAGAAACCCACTATGCGAAAGAGCAGGTAAAACATGCTAATAATTTCTCCGATCCGGCAGTAGCCGTGTCTTTGTCTTCATTTACTCAAATCCTTGGTGGAGCGCACAATCTCCCAGGCAAAGGGATTCTTCTTGCGCAGGTAAAAATCGATACTGCCCAATGCCCGGCAATAGAGCTCCATTGCCATCACAGCGATGATCTTGGGGATGCTCAAAGGGTATTCCAGGGCTTCTTCCAGAAAGATCTTGGAAAGAGTCGAGCCGGATTGGGAAGAGACGATGTAGTTCTGGTGAGCCTTCAGCCATAGATGGCCGTTCTGTATTCTTCGCCGTTGCTTCACAAAATCACGGAAATTTTCCGGACCCTTGTTGCGGATAATGGCCTCGGGGATATAGCGCAGCTCCAGTTTGTGCTGTTTAACGATCGCTTCAATGGAGGCTTCGTCCACGGCAGAATCTTTGGGGATGCTATCCATCAGCTTGCGGAAGGCAATCATCTCACCCAGTTTGGGGGATTTGAGTGCCATACGGTGATGCAAACGCCACAGCAGATGCACACTGTAGCCCATAAAGCTACTGGTGTCATTAACCGGCACTGGTCTCCCGCCGGTAGCTCCCACTTTGGGATTGGAAAAAGCGGATACCAAACGACGGATGGTGTAGCGCTCCGGGATCACGTCTCCGCTGATAATCACCAGAATATCGCTACTGGCTTCTTTGAGGAAGATATTGATAGCGCTGGATTTACCTTCCCGTTTGGCTTGGCGGATCAGACGAACCAAGGGATGAGTTACGGCGTGAGTCTCCACCAGTTCATCCGTGCCATCAGTACTGGCGCTGGAGACCACGATGATCTCCCGGATCTGCACTTCTTTCAGATCCTGATTTGCCAGTGCATCCAGGAGCTTCAGGATGTTCCCGGCTTCATTGTAGGCAAAAATGCCTATGCTGCAGGACAGAGCTTGGGCTGCTTCTTCCGTCATTGAGGCGTCTCTCTGCGGTCGCCTTCCTTGATGTCTTTGTTTATTGCGTCCAGGATACCATTGAGGAACTTGCCGGTAGGCTCCGAACAGAACTTCTTGGCAATCTCGATGGCTTCATTGATCACGACCGCAGCAGGTGTATCTGTAAACAACAGCTCAAACACTGCAACGTGCAGAATAGAGCGATCCAGATGGGCTATGCTCTCGCAGCTCCAGTTATCCGTGTGTTTATTGATCTCTTTCTCCACGAATTCGATGTTGATGATGGTGTTTTTGACCAGATCATCAGAAAAGGCGAAGACGGAGGAGCTTTCAGCGATCCCTTCATTGGCAGCAAGTTGAGCCAGCACAGTGGGATACTCGTTTAACATGGAGTATTCTTTAAATCCTTCCTGCAGCTCACAAAAATCCAGAGCATAGAGAGTCTGGATGGCCATTTCCCGGGCTTTACGACGTTGACCCATCTCTCATCTCCTTAATCAGGTTGAGCATTTCCAGAGCAGCGGACGCTGCGCTGAAGCCCTTGTTTCCGGCTTTGGTGCCGGCACGTTCGATGGCTTGCTCTATGGATTCGGTGGTTAGAACCCCATAGATCACAGGCTTGCCATAATTCATTCCGACCTGAGCGATGCCTTTGGTAACTTCTGCGCTGATGTAATCAAAGTGCGGAGTAGCGCCCCGGATTAGAGCTCCCAAGCAGATCACTGCATCATATTCGGTTTGTGAGGCCGCTTCAGCAGCTATCAGCGGGATCTCAAAGGCCCCGGGTACCCAGATCACCGTGAGGTCATCTTCGGTGACGTTATGTCGCAGGAGGCAGTCAATGGCGCCCTCCAGCAGTTTACCGCTGATGAACTCGTTGAACCTGCTCACGACGATTGCTATCTTATAGCCCTGAGAAACGAGCTTTCCTTCTATTGTTTTCATATCTATCTCCTTCCCATCACAGGAATTTGCTATTTGGGGCAGTTTATTTCAGAGGCTGTTTTTATTCAAGGTTTTTTTTATGATCTGCTGTCTGACTCCCGATTCGGTGGATCAATCACTTAACTCATTCTCCGGCAAAACTCCCGGGATTCCGGGCAAAAAGAATAGCCTCTCCCGCAGGAGAGGCTGGGTTCTTTTTTGTATTTGATCCGAAGATTACAAAGCTCTGTTGATCTTCTCCAGAAGCATCGATTGCACTGCGTCAAAATCTTTGGGTTGAACAAAAGGACGCACCACCAGCTTGATCTTATCGCCCCAATCGGCCACAATCATATCGTAAGCAGGGCTTTTG